>NZ_JBISWJ010000057.1:0-35603 GCF_044462225.1 Kocuria kalidii
TCCCGGCGTCGCCGAAGCCGACGACGTCGGCCCGTCCGTCGCCGTCCACGTCGGCCAGCTCCCGCGGGTGCCGGTCGACCCGCCAGCCCTGGTCGACGCCGTAGTCCGCCAGGTCGGGGTCGGAGTGGCTGGGTGTGGTGAAGACTCCGTTGGGCGCCGAGTAGGACAGGTACAGGCCGTCCTCGCCGAAGCCGACGACGTCGGCCCGTCCGTCGCCGTTGAGATCCGCCAGGGCGCGTTCGTGCCGGTCGACGCGCCAGCCCTGGTCCCGGCCGAAGGAGCTCGCCTTCAGCGTCGTGGGGGAGAAGGCGCCGTGGTCGAGGCCGTACCCGACGATGACGCCGGCGTCGCCGAAGCCCACGGCGTCGGCGCGCCCGTCGCCGTTGACATCGGCCAGCTGCCGCGGGTGCTGGCCGACCCGCCAACCCTGCGCGTAGCTCAGGTCCCCCGGCTCCGCCGCAACGGAGGGCTGGACGGCCACCGTGACGAGCAGTGCGGCCGCGGCCAGCACCACCGGTGGACGGGGATGCCGCTGACGATCCATGGTTGCCCCCTGAGTCGGTGGATCCAGCCTAGTTCCGGAGGACCTGCCGGGATCCGCCGGGCAGCGGTTCGTTGCCGAAGTGCGACGTGGGCGATGTCATCGGCGCCCGGAACTCAGAGCACGCCCAGCAGCCCTCGCACCAGCGTGATCGCCCCGCCCAGGCCCGCGAGGACGAGGGCGGTGGTGCGGGCGGCGCTCAGAGGCACCCGGCGGGCCGCGACCGCGCCGATCCGGATGCCCAGCACCACCGTGAGCACCACGCCCGGTGCGACCCACCACGGCGGCATCCCGCCCGTGCCCGCCGCCCCGAGCAGCGTCTTGACGAGCACGGACAGCGCGCCCATCGTCATGAACACCGGCTGCAGCGTCGCGGCGAAGGATCGCTGCTCCCAGCGGGCCAGCCGGGAGTGGATGACCATGACCGGCCCGGCCACCCCCGCCGTGGTGTTGAAGAACCCGCCGACCGCCCCTGCGAGCACCGTGGGCAGCCGTCCCGGCCACTCGGGCAGGCGGGGCAGACCGAACATGGTGGTCAGCGCCAGCAGCACCACGCCCCCCACCACCACCTGCAGCCAGGCGGCGGGCAGCTCGCGCACCACGAGCGCCGCCGGCACGGCGCCCACGGCCGCCGCCGGGGCGATGAGGGCGAAGCGCCGCCAGTCCACGTGGCGCCACACCGAGAGCATGATGAGGAAGCCGGAGACGGTCGTCGTCGCGTTGGTCACGAGCACGCCCGTGGCGGGGCCCAGCAGCAGGGCGAGGGTGGGGGCCACGACGAGGCCCACCCCGGTGCCCGAGACGCGCTGCAGGACCGAGCCCACGAGGATCGCGAGGGCGGCGACGATGATGATCTCCACGGGCCCCATTCTGCTCCCCGTCCGGCCGGTCCCGGACCGCACACGGTCCGCCTCCGGGTCGAGGACGTCCGGGGTGACGCTCCAGGAGCGGCCGGCGGTCAGCGGGCGACGTCGTAGACGGCCTTGAGGACACCGTTGGCATAGGCCTCGTGCTCGACCAGCGCGAGGGTGCGGAGCCTGTCGGTGCTGTCGTCGAAGAGACGGCGGCCCGCACCCAGGAGGACGGGGAACACCAGCAGGTGGTACCGGTCCACGAGGTCGGCGGCGGCCAGGCTCTTGGCCAGGGTGGCGCTGCCGTGCACGAGGACGGTGCCGTCGACCGTGGCCTTCAGCTCCGCGACCTCGTCGAGGGAGCGCAGCACGGAGGTGTTGTGCCACTGCGGGTTCTCCAGGGTGGAGGAGACCACGTACTTGGGCATGGCGTTGTACTCGGCGAACTCCTCCATCGACGGCCAGACGGGGGCGAACTCGTCGTAGCTGACCCGCCCCATCAGCATCGCCGCCGCCTCCTTCTGCTCCCGGTCCTTGAGCTCGTAGGCGGCCTCGTCGTAGGGGACGTGCTGGAACGTCCACCCGGCGTGCGGGTGCGGGCCGCCGCCGGGGGAGTCGACGACGCCGTCGAGGGTGATGAACTCGGTGATGATCAGCTGGCCCATGGGGATCTCCTGTCGGTGCGGCCGGCGCTCGTGCGTGCAGCTCTCACTCTGGCGCTCCCCCGAGGCCGTGGGAAGGGCACGGCGTGGCATGACGCGTCCGGTCGGCACGCGGCCCGCGCCACCTCTTGCGCGGGCGGCACCCCGGTGGGATCGTCGGCGGGAACAGGTGTGTGGGCAAGGGTCCGGGAGGCACCCGTGGCGGCGGAGCATACGACGGAACAGGTGGCGGAGCAGGTGACGGCCACGTGCTGCGTGGTGGGCGGGGGCCCGGCCGGGATTATGGCCGGGCTGCTGCTCGCACGCCAGGGCGTGGACGTGGTCGTGCTGGAGAAGCACGCGGACTTCCTGCGCGACTTCCGCGGCGACACCCTGCACCCCTCGACCCTCGAGCTGATGGCCGAGCTCGGCTGGCTCGAGGACGTCCTGGCACTGCCGCACACCCGTGTGGAGCGGGCCACGGTCTCCCTCGGCGGGGAGACGGTCGTGGTCGGGCGGTTCGACCGGCTGCCCGTGCGATGCCCGTTCATCGCGTTCCTGCCGCAGTGGGACTTCCTGGACCTGCTCGCCGCGAAGGGGGAGGCGCTGCCCGGCTTCCGGCTGCTGCGCTCCACGGCCGCGGACGGCCTGCTCGTCGAGGACGGCCGGTGCACCGGCGTGACCGCGCACGACGACGACGGGGCCCCGGTGCGCATCCGGGCCGAGCTGGTGCTGGCCGCCGACGGCCGCGACTCCGTGCTGCGGGCCGCGGCCGGTCTGGTCCCGAGGGCCTCGCCGTCCCGGATGGACGTGCTGTGGTTCCGCGTGCCCCGGCGCGAGGGGCAGGAGCAGCCGCTGTTCAACGCCGGGGACGGCGCGGTGGTCGCCCTGCCGCGCACCGGCTACTGGCAGGCCGCCCTGATCGTGCGGGCCGGGGAGCACGAGGCGCTGCACGCCCAGGGCCTGGAGGCCTTCCGGGACCGGGTGCGCACGCTCGCCCCGGGGCTGGGGGAGGGGCTCGCAGCGATCGAGGACTGGGAGCAGGTGAAGCTGCTGCGGGTGCGCGTGGACCGGCTGCGCCGCTGGTGGCGGCCCGGGGTGCTGTTCCTCGGCGACGCCGCCCACGCGATGTCCCCGGCCGGCGGCGTGGGCATCAACCTGGCGGTGCAGGACGCGGTGGCGGCGGCGAATCTCCTGGGGCCGCGTCTGCTGCAGGGCGGGGTGCGGGCGCGGGACCTCGCGCGCGTGCAGCGCCGGCGGGCGTGGCCGGCGCGCGCCACCCAGCTGTTCCAGCTCCTGCTGGCCCGTCGGCTCGTGCCGTCCCGGCCCGGTGCCCGGACGAGGCCCCCGGTGCCGCTGGGTCTCGTCCGGGCTCTGCCGTTCCTGCCCCACCTGACGGGGCGGGCCATCGGCATCGGGCTGCGGCCCGAGCACGTCCCCGCGGAGCTGCGCGCGACGGACGGTGCCGCACGCCCGTGACCTCCGCCACGGGCAAGCGCGCCCGGGTGGACGCGCCCCACGTGGCCCCGCTCAACGCCCTGGTCCGGGCCTGGCGCCGCGGCGGCCGGTTCGTGCCGTGGGTCGACCCCGACGGCGGCGGCACCCGGGCTCGGGTGCTCGTGCTCATGGAGGCGCCCGGACCGGCCACCGTGGCGGCCGGGGACCTGGGGTTCAGCTCCGAGGACAACCCCGATCCCACCGCCCGGACCTTCAAGGCCCTGCGGGAGGAGTCCGGGCTGGCCCGCGGCGACTGCCTGCGCTGGAACGTGGTGCCCTGGGCGCTGCTGGACGCGGACGGGCGGCACCGCCCGCCGAAGGTCGACGACCTCGTCGAGGCGGAACCGGCCCTCCGCGAGCTGGTCGGGGCGCTGCCGGAGCTGCGCGTCGTCGTGACCTTCGGGGCCCCGGCGCTGACCGGGATGATGCGCCTGCTCACCGTGGAGGAGCCCCAGCGGCTGCTGCCCGTGCTGGGCGTGCCGCACCCGTCGTTGCGCAACGGCCACCGCCGGGCCGAGACCCGGCGGCGGATCCTGGTCGCCCTGCGCACGGCCGCCGCAGCGGCTCGCGCCTGAACGGGTGCGCTCAGGGGCGCGGGCTGAGCCGGTCCACCACGGCCAGGAGGTTCTCCAGGATGGTGTGCCGCTGCGCGCTGCCGTCCGGCAGGAGGCCGATCGACGCGTTGTGGTAGAGCCCGTCGCCCATCTGCTGGACCGCGGTCGCCACCACCGGGTCTCCCACGTCGGCGAGGATCAGCTCGTACCAGGCCTTCTCGAGCCGCTTGAGGGCGGACCGGGCGTTCTCGTCGCCGGACTGGACCAGGCGGGAGGCCACGATCAGGGCCCGGTCGAGACGGCTGTCCTCGAACAGGGACGTGACGAGGAAGTAGCGGGCGGCCCCGTCCGGCGCCGCGGCCATGCCCTCGAGGTCCAGGCGCATGAGCTCCTCGAGCCGCTGCAGCGTCGCGTCCACGAGCGCCTGGCGGTGCGGGAAGTGGTAGAGCAGCCCGCCCTTGGACACGCCGGCGGCGGTGGCGACGGCGTCGAGGGTCGCGGCGCGCTCGCCGTCGTCGAGGACGATCTGCTCGAAGGCGGCCAGGAGCTTGTCCCGGGCCACGGGTGGGCGCGGCATGTGAGGAAGACCTCCCTGGATCGGACGTGGTCCCCATTGTGCCAGCCCCCACATAACTGTACCGTCTAGACGGTACAGTTAATGAGGCTGTCCGATCCGATCCGTTCCCCGGAGGTGAACCATGACCACTCTGCTGACGCCCCGCCCCACGGCCGGTGCGCGCGAATGGGCCGCACTCGCGGTCCTGATGATGCCTGTCCTGCTCGTGTCGGTGGACAACACGGCGCTGAGCTTCGCCCTGCCCACCATCTCCCGGGCGCTGCACCCGACCGGGGAGCAGCTGCTGTGGATCGTGGACGTCTACCCCCTCGTGCTCGCCGGCCTGCTCATCCCCATGGGCTCCCTGGGTGACCGGATCGGCCGCCGGCGGCTGCTGCTGATCGGCGGCACGGGCTTCGCGGCCGTCTCCGCGGCGTCGGCCTTCGCCCCCACCGCCGAGCTGCTCGTGGCGGGCCGGGCGGCCATGGGCCTCTTCGGCGCGATGCTGATGCCGGCCACCCTGTCCCTGCTGCGCAACATCTTCCTGGACCCGGGCCAGCGCCGGATCGCCATCGCCGTGTGGGCGGGCGGCTTCAGCGGAGGTGCGGCACTGGGGCCGATCGTGGGCGGCTTCCTGCTCAACCACTTCTGGTGGGGCTCGGTGTTCCTGATGGCCGTGCCGGTGCTCCTGCCGCTGCTCGTGCTCGGCCCCGTGCTGGTCCCGGAGTCGCGCGACCCCCGGCCCGGACCCGTGGACGTCCCGTCGGTGCTGCTCGCCATGCTGGCCATGACGCCGGTGGTCTACAGCATCAAGGCGGCCACCGCCTCCGGGGAGCTCTTCCACGGTCTGCTCAGCGCGGCACTCGGTGTGCTCACCGGTGTGCTTTTCGTCCGCCGCCAGGCGGTCCTGGAGCACCCGATGCTCGACCTCACCCTGTTCCGGCACCCCGGGTTCACGGGCGGCGTGACCGTCAACGTCCTCGGCAACGTGGGGCTCTTCGGGTTCCTGTTCATGCTGACCCAGTACCTGCAGCTCGTGGTGGGCCTGGATCCGATGGCCGCGGGCCTGACCATGGTCCCGGGTCTGGTCCTCACGGTGCTCGCCGGCTTCGTGGCCGTGCGGGCCGTGCGCCGGCTCGCGCCGCGGACCGTGATCACGGCGGGGATGCTCCTGTCCGCGGTCGGCTTCCTCGTGGTCGCCCTCGCGGACCTCTCCGGGGGCACCGGCACCGTGGTGGTCCTCGCCGCCTTCTGCCTGGTCGGCGCCGGCATCGGACTCGCCGAGACGCTCTCCAACGACCTCGTCCTGACGGCGGCCCCGCCGCACAAGGCGGGAGCGGCGTCGGCGATCTCGGAGACCGGCTACGAGGTCGGCGCGGTGCTGGGCACCGCCGTGCTCGGTGGGCTGCTGACCGCGTTCTACCAGCGCCACCTCGACCTGCCCGCGGCGCTCGGGGCCGGTCCGTCCGCGGCGGCGCACGAGACCCTCGGCGGGGCCGTCGAGGTCGCGGAGGGCACCGGGGCGCTCGGCACCGCAGTGCGGGAGGCAGCGTTCGGGGCCTTCACCGCGGGCATGCACTGGACGGCCGTGGTCATGACGGTCGTGGTGGTCCTGGCGGCGTTCACGGTGGCCCGCATGCTGCGGCCCGCCGCGCGCTGACCGACCCGCCGGGCCGCTGCGGACGTAGGCTCGTCGAGGGGGCGCACGCTCCCTCGACGAGCGGAGGAGATGTTGCGATGACGCCGCAGGAGCTGTTCGAGGACGCCGCCCGGCGGCCGTCGGAGGTGGCCTGGCACGTCCTGGACGGGATCGACCCGGACGTGCTGAACACCCTGCCGGGCGGGACCGCCAACTCGATCGCCTGGCTGGTGTGGCACGCGGCCCGCCAGCAGGACGTACAGGTGGCCCAGCTCGCCGAGGCTGCCGAGATGTGGACCGCGCAGGGATGGAGCGAGCGGTTCGGTCTCGACGTCCCGGACTCCGCCATGGGCTTCGGCGACGGGCCGGAGGACGTCGCGCGGATCCGGGTGGCGTCCCCCGACCTGCTGCGGGGCTATCTCGACGCCGTCGTCGAACGCACGGTGACCTACGTGCACGGGCTGACGGACGCTCAGCTCGACGACGTGGTGGACCGGTCCTGGGACCCGCCCGTCACCCGGGGCGCGCGTCTGGTGAGCACGGTCGACGACGCGGCCCAGCACCTCGGCCAGGCCGCCTACGTCCGCGGCCTGCTCGAGGACGGGTGGTCCGGTCCCTACTGAGTGCCCACAGGATCAGCCGGATCCGCCCTGTGGCTGACGCCGTCCCCGCGTCGGGGCCGGCTGTGCAGCTGCGGACATGTTCGGGAGAACCCCTGTGGTCGGCCGGGGACGCCCTGTACCGTCGTCGAGTAGGACGTCCAGGGCGGGCCGGGACGGACGTCTGCAGCACGGCGAGGACCCACGCCGCACGGTTCCACGCCCTCGCCTGGAACTTGAAAATACATTGAGTCGCCGTATGACAAGGCGCCGATGAGGGGACGGCGCATCCTTCGGCCCAGACCGTCCTGTTCACTTAAGCTTATAACGCGGGGCGACAGTGCTCCGACCTTCTGCTCGAGCTTCCCGTCGCCCGTCGCGACATCCTGGGGGAAACACCGTCATGCCCCGCGACTCCTCTCGCCGTCCTGCCACCGACCTGCGGTACCGCGCCTCCTCGCCGGTGACCGCTCTCACCGCGTTCTCGGCCCTCGTGGCCGTCAGCGTGGCCGTCAGCACGGGCGTCGCTCCGGGCGCCGGCGGCGAGCGGGAGACCTCGGCGTTCGGAGCTCCGGCGGCCTCCGCCGAACAGGCGCAGAGCGGGTGGAGCCTGCTGGCGGCCAGCCAGGAGCGGACGCGTCCTCCGGCCGGACCGGTGCGGGACGACCGTGCCGTCTCGCCCGTGCGGGACGGCGGCGAGGGGAAGGGCTCCTGGCGCGCCGGCGCGGGACGGGGCGACGGCGGCCGTGACGTGGTGTCGACCGTGCGCCCGGGCCGGCAGGCCCCGAAGCTGTACCAGGGCGAGCTCCCCGTCAACACGATCATCGCGCCCACCAGCCCCGGTGCCGTGCTGCCCGGTGGCCAGTTCGGGTGGCGGATCGCCCCCGACCGCGGCGGACGCGAGTTCCACAACGGCACCGACATCTCCGCCGCGGCGGGTCTCCCGGTGGTCGCGGCCCTCGACGGCGTGGTGACGGCCGTGTTCTGGGACGTCTGGGGCGGCAACCGGGTGGAGGTCACCCACGCGGACGGGATCAAGACCACCTACAGCCACCTCGAGGACGTCCGGGTCCGGACCGGTGACCGGCTCGCCGCATCGGAGCAGCTCGGCTCGAACGGTGCCACGGGCATCCGCGTGACGGGTCCGCACCTGCACTTCGAGACCTGGGTCGACGGGCAGGCGGTCGACCCGCAGTCCTTCGACTGGGTCGACGGCATGCGTGTGGTTCCCGCCTCGCGCAGCAAGTACTCCCTCGAGGTGCCTGTCCCGGACCTGGTCGACGACGCCGCGAAGCAGGCAGATACCGCGAAGCAGGCGGAGGCCGCGAAGAAGGCCGATGCGGCGAAGAAGCAGGCTGATGCGGCGAAGAAGGCCGATGCGGCGAAGCAGGCTGATGCGGCGAAGAAGCAGGCGGAGGCCGTGAAGCAGGCTGACATGGCGAAGAAGCAGGCGGAGGCCGTGAAGCAGGCTGACATGGCGAAGAAGCAGGCGGAGGCCGCGAAGCAGGCTGACATGGCGAAGAAGCGGGCAGAGGACGCGAAGAAGGCGCAGGACGCGAAGAACAGGGCGGAGGCCGAGGAGGCGGGACTTGTGAAACAGCCCGGGATACCAGCGCCGACTGCGCCCGCACCCACTGATCCGGTGGACGCCGCACCCGGGACCGGGCCGATGGTGCCCGAGCCCGGGCCCGGGGCCGGGCCGACGGTGCCCGAGCCCGGGCCCGGGGCCGGGCCGACGGTGCCCGGGCTCGAGCAGGGAGTTGCCCTCCGGGTGCCGGACTCGGATCGGGACACCGACAAGGACGGGACCCCGGACGTCGACGACGACAACCTCGACGGCGACCTGCTCGACGGCGTTCCGCTGCTGAACCACGAGGACCCGGACCTGGACGGGGACCGTCTCGACAATGACGTCGACCCGGACATGGACGGCGACGGTCTGCGCGACGAGGAGGACCTGGACGACGACGGGGACGGCATCCCCGATGCGGAGGACGAGGAGCCCCGTCGCCCGGCACCGAAGGCGGCGTCCGGGGAGAGCTCCGACCCGGCCGCGGCCGCCGGCCCCGCCGAAGGCACCGCCGGTTCCGCGGACGGTGCGGGTGCCGCCGCGACGGCTCCCGTGGCGACGACCGCCCCCTGAGCGGCCGGGACGGTCCGTCCCCGACGTCCCGGGCGACGTTATGCAGGCGTGACAAGGGCTGACGCTCGCTCCCGCGCGTGGCCGACTAGTATTTGCCTCCTGGCTGATGATCGTTGCGCGCGAGGGCGGGGGCCATGAGGACCACGGATGGCGGTGCGCCGGGTGACGGGACGGCCAGGGCGCTCCAGGACCTCCGGGACCGTCTCGCGGGAGGACTGGTCGAGCCGGGGGACCCCGACTACGACCGGGCCCGGAGGGTCTGGAACGGCGCGGTCGACGTCCGCCCCCGGGCGATCGTGCGGGCCGGCGCCGCCGGCGACATCGACCTCACCCTGGCCCTGGCGCAGCGCACGCGGTTGCCGCTGGCGGTGCGGGGAGGCGGATACGGCCCGGCGGGCCACGGCACGGTCGAGGACGGCCTGGTGCTGGACCTCGGACGGCTGCGGGGCGTCGTCGTGGACCCCGCCAACCAGCTCGTGAGCGTGGAGCCGGGGACGACCTCCGCCGGTCTCGACCGTGCCACCGCACGGCACGGTCTCGCCGTGCCGGGCGGCCTCGTCGGCGCGGCGGGCGTCGCAGGGCTCGCCCTGGGCGGGGGCATGGGGTGGCTGACCCGCAGCCACGGCCTGACCCTCGACACCCTCGACTCCGCCGACGTGGTGACCGCTGCCGGGGACCACCTGCACGCCAGCGAGGAGGAGAACGCCGAGCTCTTCTGGGGGCTGCGCGGCGGCGGAGGAAACTTCGGCGTGGTCTCCTCCTGCACCTTCTGCGCCCGCCGCCTGCCGCCTGCCGTGCTCGCCGGGAACCTGTTCTACCGGGGTCCGCACTGGCACGACGCCCTGACCGCCTTCGGCGAGTGGTCGCACGGGCTGCCGGACGAGATGAACCCGGTCCTCACGTTCGCGATCCTGCCGCCGGGAGCGGGCATGGGCGACGAGCCGTGGCTGACCGTGGGGTTCAACTGGGCCTCCGAGGACCACGCCGCCGGCCTCGACGTCATCGACGTGCTGCGCCGGGACGCGCTGCCGGATGCCGAGGAGATGGGGCCGACGCCCTGGCTCGCATGGCAGGGGGCGAGGGACGCCTCCTTCCCCCGGGGCTCGCACGGCCACTGGCGGAACGTCCCCTTCTCCCGTCTGGACGAGGAGGTCGTCGACGTCCTCGTCGAGCTGGCCTCCGGCATCACGTCCCGCGGCACCGGCATCGAGGTGCACCACCTCGAGGGTGCGTTCGGCCGGGTGCCCGAGGAGGCCACCGCCTTCCCCAACCGGTCCGCGCGGTACTGGCTGACCGTCCACGGAGTGCGGCACGACGCCGCCGACGACGAGCACCTCGCCGCATTCGTGCGGACCGTGCACGAGGGGATGCAGCCGTTCGCCGAGCACGGGGAGTACGTCAACCTGATGGGCCCGGGGGCGGCGTCGGGGGCCGATCCGGCCGCTGCGGCGCGCCTGGTCTACGGGCGGCAGAAGTACCAGCGGCTCGTGGCCCTCAAGGACCGCTACGACCCCGGGAACCTCTTCCGGCGCAACGTGAACGTCGTCCCCGGCCGGCCCTGAACGGCCGTCGGACGGCACCGCCCGCACGAGCGCGCGGCGCGACCCGTCCGCCCGCGGCCCCGTCACGTCCGGGCGATGTCGGTGCCCGCCCTTCCCCGGCCGCGGCTCCGGCACTACGGTCGGGAGTCCAGCGACCTCGCACTCCCGAAAGGCGCGCCGCATGCCGATCCACGAGTACCGCTGCCCCGAGTGCGGGGTCTTCGAGCTCCTCCTGAGGATGGGCACCGCCACGCGGGAGAGCGCCTGCCCCGGCTGCGGAACCCCGGCGCGGCGGCTCGTGAGCGCGCCCGGACTCTCCCGGGCCGGAACGCCGGCGGCCCGGCTGATCGAGCGCACGGAGCGCACCGCGAGCCGGCCCGACGTCGTCGCCGCGCCCCCGCCCGATCCCCGGAAGGGGGCGCGGACCAGCGGCAACCCCCTGCACCGCAGACTTCCCCGGCCCTGAGAGGCACACCACCGGAGCACCACACCGCAGCACACCAGCCAAGGAGGCACGTCATGCCGGAGCTCATCTTCCCCCTCGACTCGTCACGGCCGTTCGAGGACCAGGAGCTCGTGGGGCACAACCGGTGGCACCCGGAGATCCCGCCGGTGGCCACGGTGCGACCGGGGGACACGTTCCGGGTGGACTGCCGGGAGTGGTTCGACGGCGCGATCGTCAACGACGACTCCGCCGAGGACATCCTGCACGCACCCCTGCGGACCGTGCACAAGCTGTCCGGCCCGTTCGCGGTGGAGGGCGCGGCACCGGGTGACCTGCTCGTCGTCGACATCCTCGATGTCGGTCCCCTCCCGCAGGAGGACTCCGGCCCGCTGGCCGGGCAGGGCTGGGGGTACACCGGCATCTTCGCCAGGTCCAACGGCGGCGGCTTCCTCACCGACCGGTTCCCCGACGCCTACAAGGCGATCTGGGACTTCCGCGGTCAGACGGCCACCTCCCGGCACGTCCCCGAGGTGTCGTTCACCGGCATCGTCCACCCGGGCCTGATGGGCACCGCGCCCTCCGCCGAGCTCCTGGCCCGGTGGAACGCCCGCGAGGGCGCGCTCATCGCCACCGACCCGGACCGGGTGCCGCCCCTGGCGCTGCCCCCCGAGCCCGAGGACGCCGTGCTGGGCGGGGTGCCGGAGAACGACGTCGAGCGGGTCGCCGCGGAGGCGGCGCGCACCGCACCGCCCCGGGAGAACGGCGGCAACCAGGACATCAAGAACCTGACCAAGGGCACCCGCGTGTTCTACCCCGTGTTCGTGGACGGGGCGAACTTCTCCGTGGGAGACCTGCACTTCTCCCAGGGCGACGGCGAGATCACGTTCTGCGGTGCGATCGAGATGGGCGGGTTCATCGACTTCCACGTGGACGTCATCAAGGGCGGGATGGAGACCTACGGGGTCTCCGAGAACGCGATCTTCCTCCCGGGCAGGACGGACCCGCAGTACAGCGAGTGGATCTCCTTCTCCGGCACCTCGGTGACCCTCGACGGCGAGCAGCGCTACCTGGACTCGCAGCTGTCCTACCAGCGGGCGTGCCTGCACGCGATCGACTACCTCACGAAGTTCGGGTACTCCCCGGAGCAGGCGTACCTGCTGCTGGGCGCCGCGCCGATCGAGGGCCGGTTCTCCGGGGTGGTCGACATCCCGAACTCGTGCGCCACGGTGTACATCCCCACCGCGATCTTCGACTTCGACATCCGGCCCTCCGCGGCCGGTCCGCACCAGGTGGACCCGGGGACGGGGGCGCCGCACGCGGCCGCGTGAGCTCAGGCGGCCCCGAGCCGGAAGTACAGCTCCACCACGGCGGTGGCCACGTCCTGGCCGCACGCCGCGGTGGGGTAGCCGGAGCCCAGCACCGCGATGTGGTGGGCCGTCCCGCCCGCCGCGGCCCGCCCCACGCTGTGGGTGTCCCACTCGCCACCGGCGTCCGGCAGCCACCCGTTCTTGACGAGGGAGTCCGCCGTGACGGCCCGGTCCGCGCTCGCCGTCCCCACGCCCCACGTCTGGGACGGGTGGCGTGGGTGCATCTGCTCCCGCAGCCAGGCCAGGTCCTCCTCGGGGAGCCAGTCCGCCCCGTGGACGACCGTGCGCAGCACGGCCAGCTGGTCGGAGGCCGTGGTCAGGTTGTGGCCCCAGCCGCCCGAGGACCGGGTCGAGGTGACACCCATGAGGTCGTAGGTCTCGTTGATCTCGCCCTCCATGGCGGAGACCGTGGGCCCGAGCGCGCCGTACAGGGTGGAGGTGGACTCGTTGCCGCTCTCGTGGACGCTGTCGCGGATCAGCGCGCGCTGCTGCTCCGTGAGCGTGCCGCCCCGCTCGGCGGCCAGGCGGATGGTGGTCAGGGCGAGCGGGACCTTCGAGAGGCTCGCCTCCATGCCGGAGAGCTCGGGGCGGTGGGCGAAGACCGGGCGGCCGTCCGGGTCCTGCACCAGCAGGCTGATGTCGGCGCCCACCGCTCCGCCCAGCCCGTCCAGCGCGGCGGCCAGGGCGGGCCGGTCGTCCTCCGCCGCGGGGCCGTTCGGGACGGGGAACGACGCGGCGGCCGCCGGCCCGCAGGAGGCGGGCACGGCCACCGAGGACGTCCCGGCGACCTCGCTGCCCCGGGCGGCGGGCAGCGCCGTCGCGGGAGCCGGGACGGAGAGTCCCACGAGGAGCGCGGCGGTGGTCCCCAGGGCGCGGGCGGTCCTCCGGTGCGGCGGGTGCGACCGGGTCGTGCCCCTCGTGCTCTCGCGCGGCGGCGGTCCTGCCGATCCGTGCGCGTTCGCCTCACGCAATGAGACCCCGGTCCGTCCAGGACGTCGGCAGGTGGCCTCCGGAGGGGAGCAGCACGAGCTGGGCGGAGGGCAGCCGCTCGGTGAGACGGTGCGCGTGGGCGGGCGGGACGACGTCGTCGTCCTCGGCGTGGACCACGACGATCTCGAGGTCCGCGAGCCGCCGGCCCACCGTGGAGGGCAGGGCGAAGCCGCGTTCGTTCCAGTCGGGGTCCTCCGGGTCCCAGCACGGGGCGGCCACGGTCACGACGCGCTGCAGCAGGGTGGGGATGCGGTGGCAGAGGAAGCGCAGGGCCTCGGACCCGCCGAGGGAGTGGCCCACGATCACCCACGGCTCGTCCGGGATGGCGCGGACGGCCCGGCCGATCGCGTCCTGCCACTGCTCCGGGTCGGGATCCTCGGGGCCGGGCAGGTCCGGGGAGACGAGGTCGGCATCGGGCCACTGACGCCGCACCGCCTCGAGCAGCGGATTGCCGCCGGCGCCGGGCTGGGAACCGGCACCGTGCAGGAAGAGGATGCGCTGGACCATGGGTCACCTCGGGGACGTGGACGCTGGAGGTGACGGCGGACGCCACCTCGTCCAGCGTCCCCGGCGTCGCGGCGGGGTGTCAAGAGCGGCGGGCGGCCCCCGCTCCCGGCCCCACGATGCCCAGGCCCGGCCCCTCGAGCCGGTCGAGCCCCGCGGTCCGGCCGGTCAGCAGCAGGAGCAGCGCCTCCATGGAACCGCGGATCTCGGGGCCGCTGCCGACGTGCCAGTCGACGTCGGTGGCGGTGAGCGTCACCTCGCGCAGCCTGCGGCGCGCGCAGAACGGGAACGGCGTGGACCACACGCGGTCGGCGGCCGTGCGGGCGGCCTCCGGGGGCATCGCGTGGTGCCGGCCCAGGGGCAGGGCGATGTCCTGGGTGTGGACCAGGACGTCGAGGAGCGGATCCCGGATGCCCGTGCCCGGAGGGCGGCGCCGCGAACCGTCCAGGCGGCGGTAGTCCGCGACGATGGACCCGACCGGCCGGCGGCCGCGGCGCCGGGCGTCCAGGAACACGGCGCGGTCGTAGCTCCCCCGGCCGCGCCACAGGGCCGCGACGAGATCGGCGAGCCCGAACTGGGGCGAGGAGATGACATGGGCCGCCACGTCCCGCACCGCCCATCCGGGGCACAGGGTGGGGTGGTCCCACTCCTCGGGGCTGAGCGTCTCGAGCAGGTCCGCGAGCGCGGACCGCTCCTGGTGAACGGCGTCCCAGATGGCGGTGCGATCCATGGTATTCTCCCCGCAAAGGTCAGGTTTCCTGACTAAATTTTCCGACCGGAGATGCCACGCCGTCAAGAGGGGACATGCGCGAGGACGAGGGACCCAACACCGGGCTGCTGCTGTACTACCCGTACCGGGACATGGAGATCCGGGTGCTGGAGGCCCTCCACGCCGCCGGCTTCGCGGATCTCTCCTACGCCCAGGCACGGATCTTCCAGCGCATCGGCCCGGACGGCACCCGCACGGTGCACCTGGCGGAACAGGCCCGCGTCACCAAGCAGACGGCCAGCCTGCTCGTGCAGGCCATGGAGGAGGAGGGGTACGTGGAGCGGCGGCCCGATCCCGCGGACGCCCGGGCGCGGCTCGTGACCATCGCCGAGCGCGGCCGGGCCGCCCAGGCGGTGGCGGCCGGCGTGGTCGCCGAGGTGGAGGAGCAGTGGCGGCGCCGGCTCGGGGCGCGGCGCTATGCCGCGCTGCGCCGGGCGCTCGCCGAGCTGCACGAGGAGGCGCCCGCCCCGATCGCCTGACCCGCGGGCCGGGGCCGGCCCCGACCCGCGGGCGGTCCGGCTGCCGGCGGGTTCCGGGCCGACCACGAGAGACCCGGCCGGCCACGAGCCACCTGGCCGGCCGTGAGCCACCTGGCCGATCGTGAGCCACCTGGCCGGCCGTGAGCGGCTCCGCCGACCACGCCGTCCCGTGGTCGAACGGGCCCGCTCCCGTTGCCCGGCAAGATCTCGGCCGGTCGGTGGCGTGCCGCCGCGGGCACGCCACAATGGAACCATGACCGACGCCGCTCACCGTGCCCTGCCGGAGCCCCGCACCTGCCGCGCCTACTGGACCGTGGACCCCGGCCGGGGCGAGCTGCGCACCGCGGAGCTCCCCGCCCCGGGCCCGGAGGACGTCGTGGTGCGGGCGCTGCGCTCCGGGATCAGCCGCGGGACGGAGTCGCTCGTCCACCGCGGCCTGGTGCCCGAGCGGGTGCGCGAGCGGATGCGCGCCCCGTTCCAGGAGGGGGACTTCCCGGCCCCGGTGAAGTACGGCTACCTGGCCGTGGGCGTCGTGGAGCAGGGGCCGCAGGAGCTGGTGGGCCGTCGGGTCTTCAGCCTGCACCCCCACCAGGACCGCTACGTGCTCCCGGCCTCCGCAGTGACCCCCGTGCCCGACGACGTGCCCTCCGACCGCGCCGTGCTCGCCGGCTCGGTGGAGACGGCCGTCAACGCCCTGTGGGAGGCCGCGCCCCGCTTCGGGGACCGGGTGGCCGTGGTCGGCGCCGGGATGATCGGCGCGTGCGCGGCCGCGCTGCTGGCCCGCTTCCCGCTCGCCCGGCTGCAGCTCGTGGATCCGCAGCCGTCCCGCGCCGGGCTCGCCCGCGCGCTCGGCGTGGAGCACGTGCTGCCGCAGGACGCCGCGGGGGAGTGCGACGTCGTCGTGCACGCCTCCTCCACCGCCGCCGGCCTGGCGAGGGGGCTCGAGCTGCTCGGCGACGAGGGCGAGCTGATCGAGCTGTCCTGGTACGGCGACGAGGACCCCGCCGTCCCGCTCGGTGCGGACTTCCACGCCCGCCGGCTGCAGATCCGCGCCAGCCAGGTGGGGGCCGTCGCCCCCGCCCGCCGGGCCCGGCGCACGACCGCCGACCGGCTCGCCACCGCGCTGGACGCCCTGCGGGACCCCCGCTTCGACGCCCTGCTCTCCGGGACCTCCTCCTTCGAGGAGCTGCCCGCCACCATGGCGCGGCTCGCCGGAGGCTCCGCCGACGTGCTGTGCCACGTCGTGCGCTACGACCGACCGCCCGCCGCACCGACCCGAGGAGCCCCGTGTTCACCCTGACCGTCCGAGACCACATGATGATCGCCCACAGCCTGCCGGACCCCTTCTTCGGCCCCGCCCAGAACCTGCACGGGGCCACCTACGACGTGGAGACCACCTGGGCCCGCCCGGTCCTCGACGAGCACGGGGTGGTCATGGACATCGGCGTGGCCGCCGACCTGCTCGCGGGCGTGCTCGACGGGCTGCGCTACCGCAACCTCGATGAGCACCCGGACTTCGCCGGACGGCTGTCCACCACGGAGGTCCTCGCCCAGTACGTCGCCGAGCGGCTCGCGGCGGGCGCGGCGTTCATCGAGGGGCTCGAGCGGCTGACGGTGACCCTGCGGGAGAACCCCAGTGCCTGGGCCTCGTACACCCTCGAGCTGCCCGTCCTGAGCGAGCGCGGCGGGCCCGCCCCCGCCCGGTGAGCAGCATGCGCGGGGGCCTCGACGTGGTGGTGCCCGACGACGGCGGACGGCCCACCGGCGGCTCGCTCTACGACCGCCGGCTCGTGACGGCGCTGGGCGCCGTGGGCCGCACCGCCCGGCTCGTGCCCGTGGCCGGGGACTGGCCCGTCCCGGACGGCGCGGCCCGGATCCGGCTGCGGCGGGCGCTGGGGGGCCCGGCCGCCGGCCGGGCGGTGCTCCTCGACGGCCTCGTGGGGTGCGCGGCTCCCGAGGAGGTCGACGACGCCGTGCGCGCCGGCGTGCCCGTGCACCTGCTCGTGCACCTGCCCCTGCCCGCCGAGACCGGGCTCGAGCCCGCCGCCGCCGCGGAGCTGGCCCGGCGGGAGGCCGCCGCGCTCGCCGCCGCGAGCGGCGTGCTGACGCCCAGCTCCTGGGCGGCCCACGACCTCCTCCGCCGCTACGGCACCGCGGGCGCCGCCGTGGCCGAGCCGGGGGCCGGGCGCGGCCCGGTCGCCGCGGGGTCCCGGCCCCCGCGCCTGCTCTGCCTCGCGTCCCTGACCCCGCGCAAAAACCAGGGTCTGCTGCTGCGGGCCCTCGCGCCGCTGACGTCCGTCGGCTGGTCCCTCGACCTCGTGGGACCCGAGGGCGACCCCCACCACGTCGACCGGCTGCGCGCGGCGATCCGGGACCTTCCCGATCCCGGGCGCGTCCACTGTCCCGGCCCCCTCGAGGGGGCGGCGCTGGCCCGGCAGTGGGCGCGCACGGACCTGCTGCTGCTCCCCTCGACCACCGAGACCTACGGCATGGTCGTCACCGAGGCGCTCGCCCACGGCGTGCCCGCGGTGGTCGCGGCGGGCACCGGGGCGGTCGAGGCCCTCGACGGCGCGCCGCGGCCCGCGGGCGCCCCCGCCGCCGGAACCCGGGCCGGCGCCGCCCTCGACCCCCTCGACCCGTCCGCCTGGACCGCGGCGCTGCGCTCCTGGCTGACCGACCCCGCGCTGCGCGCGCAGTGGCGGGCCGCGGCGCTGACCCGCCGCGAGCGCCTGCGCAGCTGGGAGGACACCGCCCGTGACGTCCTCGCGGCGATCGACCGGCCCACCGGACCCGCCGGCCGCGCCCTCGACCCCGCCCCAGATCCCGACCCCGGCCCCGACCACGCCACCGACACCGATCGCACCAGGAGACCGTCATGACGAACCACCCCACTCCCGACCGGCCCGTCGCCGGCGACTGGCTGGCCCTGCGCGAGCCCGCCGACGCCGCGGCCCGCGAGCACTCCCTGCCGCTGATCGCCCGGCTCGTCCGGCACTGGGAGGAGGCGCCGCCGTCCGGGGCCCCCGCGTCCTCCGGGACCGATCCCGTCGTGGTCGTGGACCTCGGCGCCGGGACGGGGGCGAACCGCGCCTGGCTGGCCGGGCACCTCCCCGGCCCCCAGCGGTGGATCCTGCTCGACCACGACCGCGAGCTGCTCGACCGGGCCGTGGCCGCCGCCCGGGAGGACGGAGCCGACGTCGTGCCCGTCCACGCCGGCGTCGAGGAGCTCGGCCGGGTGCTCGCGCAGCACCCGGCGTCCCGCCGGCTGGTGACGTGCTCCGCGCTGCTCGACCTGCTGACCCGGGAGCAGGTCCGGGAGCTGGCCCGGGTGCTGGCCGAGGAGGGCGTCCCGGCGCTCCTCGCCCTGACCGTCGACGGCGAGGTCCTGCTCGACCCGCCCCACCACCTGGACCCGTCGGTGCTGGGCGCCTTCGAGGACCACCAGCACCGCGGCGAGCTGGCCGGCACGGACGGGGTGCGGCTCGCCGTGGGGGCGCTGCAGGAGCGCGGCATGACCGTGGACGTGACCCCCACCCCGTGGTGGGTGTCCGACCAGGAGTGGGCGCGTCCCCTCCTGGACCGGTTCCTCGCCGACCGGGCGGACGCGGCCGTGGAGCACCGGCCCGACCTCACGGCCGAGGCCCACGCCTGGCTGCGGACCCGGCTGGTGGACTGCGCCCGCGGCAGGCTGCGGGCCACGGTGGGGCACGCCGACGTGCTCGGGCTGCCGCCCGTCAGCTGAGGGCGGGGGCCGTCCGCTCGAGCCACAGGACGTCCCGCCCGAAGGACACCAGCAGCAGGCCCAGCGCCGCGGCCGTGGCGGCGACGGCGAGCCACCACGGGACCAGGGGGACCAGCGCGCCGAGCAGGACCCCGCCCTGGACCGCCGCCACGACCCGCCGGTAGGAGGAGAAGGGCAGTTCCCGGTTCCACGCGGGACGCACCCGCAGGCCCAGCAGGAAGAGGTAGCGCAGGGCGCCGATCAGGACCACCCACCCCGCCCCGGGCAGTCCGAGCCGGGCGGCGACGGCCAGGGAGAGGACGAGCAGCAGCGCGGCGTCGACCTCCTGGTCGAACCGCGCACCGGCGCGGGTGGCGGTGCCGGTGCGGCGGGCCACCCAGCCGTCGACGCCGTCGAGCAGCCAGGCGGGCAGCGCGACGGCGAACACGGCCCAGCACCAGGCGTCGGCGGGCCGGCCGGCGTCCTGCTCGAGCACGGGGAGCAGCCCCACGGGCAGGAGCGCGGCGCACGCGGCGACGAGCACGGAACGGCCCACCGTGATCCGGTCCGCGGGCCCGTACGGCTCGCCGCGGCGTCCGGTGGTGCTGCGCACCACCGGACCGAGCACGGCGAGCCCCAGGAGACCGGAGACCGCCGGCACGGGCGGTGCCACGTCCGCGACGAGGGCGATGGCCGCGACGGCCGCCGTCAGCACCAGGAACGCCACGAGACCGTCCCGGCGCGCCGAGGGGCGGGATCGGGCCGAACGGGCCAGGGGCATGCGGTCGCCTTCCGGGTCGGAAGTACTCATCGTGGGCGGGCCCGGGCTCCCGCGTCAATCCGGCCGAGGGCGGGCGCTGGCTAGACTGCGACCGTGCCCCCCGCGACCGTGCCTGCCGAGACCGCTCCTGCCCTGCGCAGGCGGCGGGCCGCGCTGCGCGTGCTGCTGGCCGCCGGGCAGGCCGCGGCGGGGCTCGTGCTGCTCGCCGCGCTGTTCCGGGCGCTGGGCACGGACGCGGTGCGCAGCGCCGTCGGCATCCTGTCCCCCGTCACCGTGGCCCTCGCCCTGGGCGCCGGTCTCGTGGCCACCGGGGCCCAGGCCCAGCGGTGGCGGCTCGTGGCCCGCAGCCGCGGCGCCCGGATCGGCTTCCGGGAGGCCCTGGGCGAGTGCTGGGCGGCCGGCCTCGTCAACCTGCTGCTGCCCGGCGGCGTGACCGGGGACGCCGTGCGGGTGCTGCGCCGCCGCCGGCGCGGCGACAGCTGGCCCGGGGCCGGCGGCTCCGTGGTGGGCGAACGGCTGGCCGGGACGTCCGTGCTCCTGGCGGCGGGGGTCGTCCCGGCGCTGGTGGTCGGCGGCTGGCTCGCCGCCGCCCTCGGTCTCGGAGCGCTCGTCGTGGGGACCATCGCCTGGCGCTCGACGAGCGGGGCCCCGGCACGCGACCGGGCGGGCGTGTGGGCCCTGTCCGTGCTCGCCTGGGCCTGCTACCAGGGGCTCTTCCTGCTGGCCGCCGTGCGCACCGCCCCGCAGGAGGCCCTCGCGGACCTGTGGGGGACCACCGTGCTGGGTCTGGCGGGGATGTCCGTGCCCGTCGGGGTGGGCGGCTGGGGACCGCGCGAGGGGATCACCACCCTGGCCGCGATGGCCCACGGTCTGCCCGCCGGGACCGGCTTCGCGATCTCGATCGGCTACGGACTGCTCGCCCTGATCTCGGCCCTGCCGGGTGCTCTCGTCCTGCTCCGCTGGGTGGGCACGCCGTCTGCGCCCCCCGACGGGGTGTCCCGGAAGGGCGGTGGACGGGACCGGGTCCCGGGCGCCCCGTGATCCCGGGAGCTCCCGGTGGGCGACCGCCACGGAGATGCTGCTGAGGACGCCGCAGGAGCAGCTGGTGGCGCTGGGCACCCGGCCGGCGGCGCAGGACGCGCTGCGCCCACCGGAGGGGGCCGTGCACGTCACACAGCGGTCAGGAACCGGGGGGGGCGTTGTGCCGGCCCACCACCCGGGCCAGACTGTCCCACGGGCAGGGACGCCGCCCACCGGTGGGGACCGGTGGCGCGATGCGGGGCCCTGTCCGCAGCGACCGGTCGCTCCAGGGGGAACTCCGCCATGCGTCGTCTTCTGAGAATCCTCGTGCACGCCGTCGTCGTCGGGCTGGTCGTCTCGCTGGCAGTGGTGTGGTCCGGTCCGGCGGTGGCCCGGACGGTGCCGGAGACGCTCGCCGACGCGCGGCCCGTGCAGACCGGCGAGGTGCCGACGGACTTCTCCATCGACTACGTCGGGGTCCTGTGGGACACCCCTGCCGGTCAGGAGCACGCCGCGGAGGCGTCCGGGGCCGAGCCCCACGGCGCGGTGCGGCTGCGCCACGACGGCCGGTGGGGACCGTGGACCCCGCTGATCGAGGACGGCGTCACGAGCCGGGGGCAGTGGGCCAGCGGCCTCGTGCCGGCCGCCGACGCCGAGGCCTACCAGGTGCGCGGCATCCCTGCCCGGGCCGTCGCCGCGCGCGCGGTGGCCATGAACACCACCGACGGGCCCCGGACGACTGCGGGCCGGGCTCCGGGCGGGGCCGCCCAGGCCCTGAACAGCAGCCAGTGCCGATCCCGGGCCGACTGGGGCGCCGACGAGGCCCTGCGCCACGACGGCGCCGGCAAGGAGCTCCTGGCACCGCAGTTCTACGACGCCCAGGTGACGACCGTCCACCACACCGCGACCCGCAACGGCGACCCCGATCCGGCCGCCACGGTGCGCGCCATCTACCGCTACCACGCGGTCGACCAGGGCTTCGGGGACATCGGCTACCAGTACCTCGTCGACGAGTTCGGGATCGTCTACGAGGGCCGGTGGTCGGGCACGGCCAGCACCTCGTGCGGCAGCGAGGGCGGGAACGGGGCCGATTTCGCCCACGAGACCGGCACCGATCGGATGGTGACCGGCGCCCACGTCGGCGGCTGGAACTCCGGGAACCTGGGTGTGGCGCTGCTCGGGGACTTCACCGACCGCCGCAGGTTCCCGGCCGATCCGAAGCCGGCGGCCGTGTCCTCCCTGAAGGACCTGCTCGCCGAGCTGGCGCTGCGTCACGACCTGGACCCGCACGCCACGGTCACCTACGTGAACCCGGTCAACGGGACGCAGAGGCAGGTGCCGGCCATCGGCGGTCACCGTGACTACGAGGCCACCGAGTGCCCGGGGGAACGCCTCTACGCCCAGTTGCCCACCATCCGCCTGCACGTGGCGGACAGGATGGCGGCCGCCGCCGACGACCCGCCCGAGGTGGCCCTGACCGCACCCGCTGACGGCGCCACCGTGAGCGGGACCGTCCAGGTCACCGCTGAGGCCGTCGACGACGTGGCCGTCGAACAGGTCGCCCTCGCCGTGGACGGCGCCGCCCTCGGCACCGACACCGACGGCGCGGACGGCTGGTCGGCGACCTGGGACACCAGCACGGCGGCCGGCGGCATCCGCACGCTCTCGGCGACCGCCACGGACTCGGCCGGTCAGACCTCGACCGACCTGGTCGAGGTCACGGTCGCCGGCGGCCGCCCGAGTCGTGTGGCGCCGGTCGGCTGACGCGGTCCGCGCCCGTCAGCTCTCCCCGCGGCGGACGAGCCGGCCCCGTGGGGTCTCGAAGTCCACGGCGGCGCCCCGGACGAAGGTCCTGCGCACCCTCCCGGACAGCGCCTTGCCCTGGTACGGGGTGATCGGGTTCTTGTGGTGCAGCCGCCCGGCGTCGACCACGAACGCGTCGTCGGCCGCGAAGACCACCAGGTCCGCGTCGTAGCCCAGGGACAGCCTGCCCTTGGTGCGCAGCCCGGCCCGCTGGGCGGGCTTGGTGGACATCCACTCCACGACGCGCTCCAGCCCGATGCCCCGGCGCCGCGCCTCGGTCCAGACGAGGGACAGGCCCAGCTGCAGGGAGGAGACCCCTCCCCACGCCACGCCGAAGTCCCCGTTGTCCAGGTCCTTCAGGTCGAGGGTCGAGGGGGAGTGGTCGGAGACGATGAAGTCGATGGTCCCGTCGACCAGGCCCTCCCAGAGCAGCTCCCGGTTGGCGACCTCCCGCACGGGCGGGCAGCACTTGAAGGCGGTGGCGCCGTTGGGCACCTCCTCCGCGAGCAGGGTGAGGTAGTGCGGGCAGGTCTCCACCGTGATGTCCAGGCCGTCCCGCTTGGCGGTGGCCAGCATGGGCAGGGCGTCCGAGGAGGACAGGTGCAGGATGTGCGAGCGGGCGCCGGTCCAGCGGGTGCGCTCGATGACCTCGGCGATCGCCAGGTTCTCGGCGCCGCGCGGACGGGACCTCAGGAAGTTCTCGTAGACGTCCCCCTCGGGGTGCGGTGCGCGGTCGATGGCGCGGGAGTCCTCGGCGTGCACGATCAGCAGCGAGTCGAAGGTCTTGATCTCGGCGAGGTCCTCCTCCATCTCGTCGGCCTCGAGGTGCGGGAACTCGTCGACGCCGGAGTGCAGCAGGAAGCACTTGAAGCCGAAGACGCCGTCGTCGTGCAGCTCGCGCAGGTGGGGCTTGTTGCCGGGGATCGCCCCGCCCCAGAAACCGACGTCCACGAAGACGCTGTCCTGCGCGAAGAGCCGCTTGTACTCGAGGGCCGGCACGTTCACGGTCGCGGGGACCGAGTTGAGCGGCATGTCCAGGACCGTGGTGACGCCCCCGGCCGCGGCGGCGCGGGTCGCGGAGGCGAAGCCCTCCCACTCGGTGCGTCCGGGCTCGTTGATGTGCACGTGGGTGTCCACCAGCCCGGGCAGCAGGGTCTCGTCGTCGGCGAGCTCCACGACGTCGCGGCCCGTCAGCCCGGCGCCGAGGGGCTCGACCGCCACGATCCGCCCGTCGCGCACGCCGATCTCGCGCGGCGCGAAGTGGTCGCCGCACGAGACGTTCCGCCCGCGCACCACGAGGTCGAAGTCCCGGTGGTCGCCCGCGTGCGCGCCCTCCGCGTCGGCGCCCGTGCGCGGGGATCCGGCGCCGTCGGCTGCCGTCCCGTGCTGCCGCCGGTGCTCGGCGATCAGGCGGCGGATGCGGTCCGGGTCGTTGACGTCCTCGCTGACCTCCAGCAGGCGGGCCTGCTCCGCCTCGAAGGCGTCCTGTGCCGCGGGGGGCTTCGTCACCGAGCGCGCGGAGTCCTCCTGGGCGATGTCGTGGGCGGTGTCCTGGCCGGTCTCCTGGCCGACGCCGTGGGTGGCTCCCGGCGGGCTCTGCACCGGGGACGGCTCCGCCTGCGGGGCGCCGGGGCGGCCGGTCCGCCGCTGGTCCGCGCTGTCAGGGTCGGCCGGCTTCTGCGGGTCGGTCACGGGGAGTCCTCTCTGTCCTCGACGTCGGTTTCTCTGTCGTCGGCGTCGGCATCGTCGCCGGCCGCCGCGGGGGTGGGGTGCGCGGCCGCGGTGCCGGGCACGGGGAGCAGATCGGGGAGGTCCTGGGCGATCCGGCCGCCGACCTGCCGCAGCAGCCGCGCGGCCTCCCGCATGCACGTGCGCGGATCCGGCTCGATGTCGGTCAGCGCGTAGGTCCGCAGGAATCCCGCCTCGTGCAGGACGCCCGGCTCCAGCGTGGTCCGCCCGCACACCGCCACGGCGGGCACGCCCGCGGACCGGGCGGTGCCGAGCACTCCCAGCGGGGTCTTCCCGCCGAGGGACTGCTCGTCCAGGCTGCCCTCGCCGGTGACCACGAGGTCGGCCCCGGCGAGCTGGTCGGCGAGACCGACGAACTCCAAGACCACCTCCACGCCGGGGCGGCGGCGGGCGCCGAGCACGGCGAGCGCCGCGTAGCCGACGCCGCCCGCGGCGCCGGCACCGGGGGCGTCCGCCGCGTGCCGGGCGCTCTCGCCGAGGGCGTCGCCCAGCCGGTCCCGCAGCACGGCCAGGGCGGCGTCGAGCGCGCGCACCTGCCCGGGGTCCGCGCCCTTCTGGGGGCCGAAGACCGCCGCGGCGCCGCGCTCGCCCAGCAGCGGGTGATCGACGTCGGCGGCCAGGACGAACTCGGTGTCCGCCAGCCGCGGGTCGAGGCCGGCGAGGTCCACGCGGTCCAGGCGGGCCAGGGCGGCCCCGCCCCGGCCCAGCTCCTCGCCCCGGGCGTCCAGCAGCCGGGCGCCCAGGGCCTGGAGCAGCCCGGCCCCGCCGTCGGTGCAGGCGCTGCCCCCCACGCCGAGGACCACGTGCCCGGCCCCGGCGTCGAGGGCGGCGCGGACGAGCTCGCCCGTGCCGCGGCTGGTCGCGCCGCCGGCGTCGAGGACGGGCTCCCCGTGCTCGTCCACGGGCAGGGCCTCGAGCCCGGAGGCGAGCGCCATCTCCACGACCGCGGTGCGGTCCCGCAGGGCGAACCGCGCCTCGACCGGCTGCCCCACGGGACCGGTCACCGTGACGTGCCAGGCGGTGAACCCGGCGCCGAGGGCGGCCTCGAGGGTGCCCTCGCCGCCGTCGGCCACCGGCAGCCGGACCACCGCGGCCGAGGGGTCCACCGAGCGGATCCCTGCCTCGAGGGCCGCAGCCACGTCGGGGGCCTCGAGCGAGCCCTTGAACTTGTCCGGGGCGACGACGACGCGCACGTCGGTCCTCCTGTCCTGGTCGGGTGCCGGCACGGGGCCGGCGGGGTCAGTCGAGCAGGGCGATCGCGGTGGGGGCGTCCTCGCCGCGCGCGGCCAGCTCCTCGAATTCCACCACGGCGTCGATCTCCGTGCCCATGGAGATGTTGGTGACCTTCTCCAGGATCACCTCCACCACCACGGGCACCCGGAAGCGCTCCATCAGCTCGTGGGCCTCGGCGAACGACTCCTGGAGCTTCTCCGGGTCGGTGACCCGCAGGGCCTTGCAGCCCAGCCCCTCGGCCACCTTGACGTGATCCACACCATAGCCCTCCGTCTCGGGGGAATTGATGTTCTCGAACGCCAGCGACACGTTCTGCTCCATCGAGAACCCGCGCTGGGACTGGCGGATCAGGCCCAGGTAGGAGTTGTTCACGACCACGTGCAGGTACGGCAGGTTGAACTGGGCGCCGACGGCCAGCTCCTCCACCATGAACTGGAAGTCGTAGTCCCCCGAGAGGGCCACCACGGTCCGGCCCGGCTTGCCGCGCACCACGCCGAGGGCCGCCGGGGCGGTCCAGCCCAGGGGGCCGGCCTGGCCGGCGTTGATCCACTGGCGCGGGCCGTACACGTGCAGCAGCTGGCCGCCGGCGATCTGGGAGAGCCCGATCGTGGAGACGTACGTGACGTCCTTGCCGAAGGCGGTGTTCATCTCCTCGTACACGCGCTGCGGCTTGATCGGGACGTCCGGGAAGTGGGTCCTGCGCTGCAGGGATCCCTTGCGCCGGGCGCAGTCCAGCACCCACCCGTCCCGGTCCGGGACGGCGCCGCGGTCCTTGCGCTCGCGGGCCACCTCGAGCAGGACCTCGAGGGCCGCGCCCGCGTCCGAGACGATGCCGAGGTCCGGGGAGAACACGCGCCCGATCTGGGTCGGTTCGATGTCGATGTGCACGAACTTCCGGCCGGCGGTGTAGGTGTCCAGGCCGCCGGTGTGCCGGTTGGCCCACCGGTTGCCGATGCCGAGCACGAAGTCGGACTCCAGGAACGTCGCGTTGCCGTAGCGGTGGGAGGTCTGCAGGCCCACCATGCCCGCCATCAGGGGGTGGTCGTCGGGGATGGCGCCCCAGCCCATCAGCGTGGGGACGACGGGGACGTCGAGCAGCTCGGCCAGCTCCACCAGCTTCCCGGACGCGTCCGCGTTGATGATCCCGCCGCCGGCCACGATGAGCGGGCGCTGCGCGGCGAACATCATGTCGAGGGCCTTCTCGGCCTGGATCCGGGTGGCCGCGGGGCGGTCCGGGCGCATCGGCTCGTAGGCCTCGACGTCGAACTCGATCTCGGCGAGCTGCACGTCCAGGGGCAGGTCCAGCAGGACCGGGCCGGGCCGGCCCGAGCGCATGAGGTGGAAGGCCTTCTGGAAGGCCCCGGGGACCTGGCCGGGCTCCAGCACGGTCATCGCCATCTTCGTGACGGGCGCCGCGATGGAGGAGATGTCCACGGCCTGGAAGTCCTCCTTGTGCAGCTTGGCCACCGGCGCCTGGCCGGTGATGCACAGGATCGGGACGGAGTCCGCCCAGGCGGCGTAGAGGCCGGTGATCATGTCGGTGCCGGCGGGACCGGAGGTGCCGACGCAGATCCCGATGTTGCCGGGGGCGGCGCGGGTGTAGCCGTCGGCCATGTGCGAGGCGCCCTCGACGTGCCGGGCGAGGGTGTGCCGGATGCCGCCGTGGGCGCGCATCGCCGAGTAGAACGGGTTGATGGCGGCGCCGGGCAGGCCGAAGGCCTCGGTGGCGCCCTCCTTCTCGAGGATGGCGACGACGGCGTCGACCGTGCGCATTCTGGCCATGATGAACTCCTTGGAGGCGGGACCCGGGAGCGGGTCGGGAAGCGGTGGGGCGGGGTGGGGCGGGTCAGCGGCCGGATCGGGTCAGTGGCCGGATCGGCCGGAGAGCTCCTCGACGAGCTTGAACAGACCCGAGTGGTCGAGTCCGCCGTCGCCCCTGTTGACGGTGGCGGCCACGAGCTGGGCGACGACGGCGCCCAGCGGCACGGCCACGCCGGCCTCACGGGCCGCGGAGGTCACGATGCCCATGTCCTTGTGGTGCAGCTGCAGGCGGAAGCCGGGATCGAAGTTCCGGTCCAGCATCTTCCGGCCCTTCTGGTCCAGCACCTTGGAGCCGGCCAGGCCGCCGCCGAGGACCTCGAGAGCGGCGTCCGTGTCCACGCCGTAGGCCTCGAGGAAGACGACGGCCTCCGCGAGGAGCTGGATGTTGCCGGCCACGATCAGCTGGTTGGCGGCCTTGACGGTCTGCCCGGAGCCGGCGGGGCCCACGTGCACGACGGTCCTGCCGACGGCCTCGAGCACCGGGCGGGCGGCCTCGAAGTCCGCGGCCTCGCCGCCGACCATGATCGAGAGCACGGCGTCGACGGCACCCTGCTCGCCGCCGGAGACGGGGGCGTCCAGCGGGCGCAGGCCGTGCTCGACGGCCTCCCGGGACAGGCGTGCGGCCACGTCCGGGCGGATGGAGCTCGCGTCGATCCAGACGGTGCCCTGCGCGGCGTTGGCGAAGACGCCGTCCTCGCCGGTCACGACGTCCTCCACGTCCGGGGAGTCCGGGACCATCGTGATCACGACGTCGGCGTTCGCGACGGACTCGGCCACGCTGGACGCGCCCGTGCCGCCGGCCTCGACGAGCTGGTCGATCCTGTCCTGCGAACGGTTGAAGCCGACGACGTCGAAGCCGGCCTCGACGAGGTTCCGGGCCATGGGCAGGCCCATGATCCCGAGACCGATGACGGTGACGGTCGTGGTGGTGGCGCTGCTGGTGGTCATGGTGCTGTCCTCACTGTGCTGCGGGGAGTCGGGCCGGGAGGCACCGGTCCGCGGGGAGCCGGGCCGGGCGGGGGTGTGGTGCTGGGCCGAGGCGGCGCTCATGCCGAGGCCACCGCGGAGAGCCAGGCGAAGGGGTCCTGCTGGGACGCCTTGTACTCGAGGCCGACGAGCCCGGGGTAGCCGAGCTCGCGGCTGCGGTCGATCCAGCGCTGCAGCGGCAGCGCGCCCGTGCCGGGCTCGTTGCGCCCGGGGGCGTCGGCGATCTGGACGTGCCCGAACTCGGCGGCGTGGGCCTCGATCACGGCGTCGACGTCGTCGCCGTTGACCGCCAGGTGGTAGAAGTCGGCGAGCAGCCCGATGTTCCCGGCTCCGGCGGCCCGGACCTCCGCGATGACGTCGAGGGCGTCCTGCGCGGTCCTCAGCGGATACGCGGGCGCCCCGGAGACCGGTTCGAGGAGCACCGTCCCGCCGATCCCGGCCACGCCCTCGGCCGCGGCCACGAGGTTGCACACGGCGAGCTCGTCCTGGGCCTCGGGCGAGTGCTCGGACTGCCGGTTGCCGTACAGGGCGTTGAAGGCCCGGCACCCCGTGCGCTCGCCGATGGCGGCGACCACGGCCACGTTCTCGGCGAACTCCGCCTCGCGGCCGGGCCAGGACACGAGCCCGCGGTCGCCGCCCGGCATGTCACCGGCCTGGAAGTTCAGTCCGCTCAGCCGCACCCCGGCGTTCCCGACCGCGTCCACGAAGGCGTCCACGTCGCGGTCGGCGGGGACCGAGGCCCCGAAGGGCCACCAGAACTCGACGGCGTCGAAGCCGGCCGCCCCGGCGGCCGCGGGGCGTTCCAGCAGCGGCAGGTCGGTGAAGAGGATGGAGCAGTTGACGGTGTACGACATCGGGTCCTCCCGGGTCGGGGATCGACGCGCAGGGCGCGTCTTTCACATCGCGGAATAGTATTTCTGTCTTGTGGAAATGCTACGGCGCCATGTGACCCAGGTCAACGCCTTGGTGAAAGATTCGTTTCAGGCCGTGGCTCGGGCCGGAGGTCCTGGTCGGCCCCGGACGTGGACGGACCCCGCGCCACGGCGAGGACGTGGCGCGGGGTCCGGTCGGGGAGGGCGCGGGGCCGTGGGTCAGCGCAGCTTCATCTGCCGGTTGACGTCCTTGTAGAGCAGGTACCGGAAACGGCCCGGGCCGCCCGCGTAGCAGGCCTGGGGGCAGAAGGCCCGCAGCCACATGAAGTCGCCGGCCTCGACCTCGACCCAGTCCTGGTTGAGCCGGTAGACGGCCTTGCCCTCCAGAACGTAGAGGCCGTGCTCCATGACGTGGGTCTCCGCGAAGGGGATCACCGCGCCCGGCTCGAAGGTCACGACCGTCACGTGCATGTCGTACCGGACGTCGTCCGGGTCCACGAAGCGCGTGGTCGCCCATGCGCCGTCGGTCCCCGGCATGGGGGTCGGCTCGACCTCCTGCTCGTTGGTGACGAACGGCTCCGGGACCTCGACGCCCCGGACGTACTCGTAGGCCTTGCGGATCCAGTGGAAGCGGGCGGGCTCGTCGCCGGCGTTGCGCACGGTCCACTCGCACTCCGGGGGGAGGAACGCGTAGCCGCCGGGGGCGAGCTCGTGCTCCTCCGCGTCGACGGTCAGGACGAGCGTCCCCTCCATGAGGAACAGCACGCCCTCCACGCCGGACTCCGTCTCGGGCCGGTCGCTGCCGCCGCCGGGGGCCACCTCCACGATGTACTGGGAGAAGGTCTCCGCGAAGCCGGACAGGGGCCGGGCGAGCACCCAGACCCGGGTGTCGTCCCAGAACGGGAGCCGGCTGGTCACGATGTCCCGCATGGTCCCCCGCGGGATCACCGCGTAGGCCTCCGTGAACATCGCCCGGTCCGTGAGCAGCTGGGTCTGGTCGGGGTGGCCGCCGTGCGGCGCGTAGTAGCTGCGGTCGGTCATCTCAGGAGCCTCCAGGGGTCGGGGTGCGCACGGTGGTGCCGGGGTGGGCGAGGGTGGCCAGCTCCTGCACGCCGAGGCCGGCCGCGGACTCCAGCTCCTCCTCGCCGATCGCCCCGCACAGCACGCCGCGGTGGACGAACCGGGCCAGCGCGCGGGCGGTCGCGGGCTCGTCGGCGACGTCGGCGGCCTCGATGCCGGGTACCGACCGGCTGCGGTACACCCGCAGCCGGTGCGCGGCCGCGTCGAACGAGCCGCGGTAGAAAGCGTAGTTCGCGAGGAACCGGGTGGGCAGCTGGTGCGCGTGCAGGTCCCATCCCTGGTACAGGGCGCGCTCCAGGGAGCGCCGGACGAGGCGTGCGTGCAGGGCCCAGGCCTCGCTCCGCTGGGCCGGGTCCCCCACGGGCAGCCGGTTGGTGGACCCGTCGGACAGGCGCACGCCCGTCCCGGCCACGGCCACCTGCATGACCTGTTTCGCGTGGTCGGCCACGGGGTGCTCCATCGACTGGAACTCCGCGGCCACACCGAGCGAGGCGGAGTAGTCGTAGGTGCCGTAGTGCAGGGCCGTGACCCGCCCCCCGGCCGCGCGCAGCATCGCCGGGATCGGGCACGTGCCGTCGAGCCCCAGGACCATGGGTGCCGTCTCCATCTGGATCTCGAAGCGCAGCCGTCCGTCCGGCAGCCCCAGGGCCTCCTCCAGGGCGCGGCACGCCTCGACCATCACCTCGACCTGCGCCACGGCCGAGACCTTGGGCAGGGTCAGCACCAGGCCCGGCGGCAGCCCGTCCTCGGCCACCCCGGCCGCCGCGAGGCCCCCCTCGCGCACGAGGGTGCTCACGAACAGGTCCAGTGTGCGCAGTCCCCGGTCACGGGTCGCCGCCTCGAGGCACTTGAAGCGGATCCCGGCGAACGCCGGCTGCGGGGCGTCCCCGCGGTGCCGGGACAGCGCCATCGCGGCGACGGCGCGGGCGGCGCCGACGGCCGCCCCGTCCTCCTCGGCGTCGGGGCGCTCGCCGTAGCCGTCCTCGAGGTCCAGGCGCAGGTCCTCGACCGGCTCCTCGCGCAGCTTGCGCTCCGTGCGGGCCACGACCTCCCCGCGCAGCGGCTCCTCGAGCCCGGCCAGCTCCGCGAGAGCGGCGAGCCCGCCGGCCTCCTCGGCGGCGGCCCGTGCCGCCCCGCCCCAGTCGCGGGCGGTGGCCGGGGTCACGAGGTCCGCGGGGACGTAGCAGGTGTGCAGCGGCTGCCGCGACCCGTCGTCGCCCGGGAAGCAGCGCTCCAGGGCCGCGTCGGTGTCCGTCAGCAGCTGCTCGGCGCGCCGGCCGAACTCCGCGGGCAGGCTCGTGGCCGCGCCGCTCACCGGCCCTCGACGAGGTCGTAGGCGGGCAGGGTGAGGAAGTCGACGTACTCCTCGTCCAGGACGAGGTCGGCGATCAGCTTCGCGGCGGGTGCGAAGTACGCGTTGAAGGACTTCTCGTCCACCTCGGCGCGCAGCAGCTCCTTCTGGTGCTCCAGCTCTTCGGCGACGAGCTCGCGGGTCGCGGTGTTGCCGGTGTCCTCGTAGACCACGCCGTTGCGGATCTGCTGCCAGATCTGCGAGCGGGAGATCTCCGCGGTCGCGGCGTCCTCCATCAGGTTGTGGATGGCCACGGCCCCGTTGCCGGACAGCCACACGGCGGTGTAGCGGATCGCCACGTACAGGTTGGCCGCGAGCTCCTGCTGGGTGCTCACACGTCCGGCGCTGGGCACGTCGAGCAGCTGCTCGGCGCTCACCTGCACGTCCTCGCGGAGCCGGTCCACCTGGTTGGGCTTCTCGCCGAGGACTCCGTCGAAGACCTCGCGGCAGGTGGGCACGAGGTCCGGGTGGGCCACCCAGGAGCCGTCGAAGCCGTCCTGGGCCTCACGGGTCTTGTCCGCGCGCACCTTGGCGAACGCTGCCTCGGTGGCCTCCTGGTCCCGGCGGTTCGGGATCACGGCGGCCATGCCGCCCATCGCGAAGGCACCGCGGCGGTGGCAGGTCCGCACGAGCAGCTCGGTGTAGGCCCGCATCAGCGGGGCCGTCATGGTGATGGTGGAGCGGTCCGCCAGGACGAACCGCTCGCCGGCGTCCCGGAAGTACTTGATGATGCTGAACAGGTAGTCCCAGCGTCCCGCGTTGAGCCCCGAGGCGTGCTCGCGCAGCTCCCAGAGGATCTCCTCCATCTGGAACGCGGCGGGGATCGTCTCGATGAGCACGGTCGCCCGGACCGTGCCGTGCTCGATGCCCAGGCGCTCCTCGGCGAAGGTGAACACGTCGTTCCACAGCCGCGCCTCGAGGGCGGACTCCAGCTTCGGGAGGTAGTAGTACGGGCCGTGGCCGTTGGCGAGCAGCTGCTGCGCCGTGTGGAAGAAGTGCAGGCCGAAGTCCACGAGCGCGCCGGAGGCCGGCTGCCCGTCCACGGTGACGTTGTGCTCGGGCAGGTGCCAGCCGCGCGGCCGGGTGACGACCACGGCGAGCGGGGCGTCCTGGCGCAGGGTGTAGCTCCGGCCCTCCGGGGAGGTGTGGCTCAGGGTGCCGCGGGCGGCGTCGCGCAGGTTGAGGATGCCGTCCACCTGGTTGTGCCAGGTGGGGCTCGAGGCGTCCTCGAGGTCGGCGAGCCAGACCTTGGCCCCGGAGTTCAGCGCGTTGATCGCCATCTTGGCCGGCGAGGCGGGCCCGGTCATCTCGACCCGGCGGTCCTGCAGGGCGGGCGGGGCCGGGGCGACCGTCCAGTCCCCTTCCCGGACTCCCCGGGTCTCCGGGAGGAAGTCCAGGCTGCCGGTCTCGGACGCACGGCGGCGGTGCTCCTCGCGCGCGCCGAGCAGCTCGGCCCGGCGGGGTCCGAAGCGGCGGTGCAGCTCGGCGACGAACTGGAGGGCGTCGTCGGTGAGGATCTCGCCGGCGCGGTCCAGGCCCTCGGGAAGGGTGTGCTCGACGGTGCTCGTGGTGGTCATGGGAATGCCTCCTGGTGGCTGGTGGGTCGGTGGGCGGTCCGGGGCGGGGTCAGCCGCTGGCAGCGGTCGTGGTGCCGGCCGTGGCGCCGGCGGCCTCCGCGGTGGCGCGCACGGAGGCGGCGACCGCGGGGGCGACGGCCGGGTCGAAGACGCTGGGGACGACGTAGCTCGCGTTGAGCTCGTCCTCGGCGACGCAGTCCGCGATGGCGCGGGCGGCGGCCACCAGCATCCCGGTGGTGATGTCCGTGGCCCCGGCGTCGAGCAGGCCGCGGAACAGGCCGGGGAACGCGAGGACGTTGTTGATCTGGTTCGGGAAGTCCGAGCGGCCGGTGGCGACCACCTCGGCGTGCTCCGCGGCCACGGCCGGGTCGACCTCCGGATCCGGGTTGGCCATGGCGAAGACCACCGCGCGGTCGTTCATCGCGGCCACGTCCGCCTCGTCGAGCAGGTCGGGAGCGGAGACGCCGATGAAGACGTCGGCCCCGGCCATCGCCTCCCGGAGCGAGCCGGAGAACCCGGCCTGGTTGGTGTGCTCCGCGATCCACTGCCGGTGGGCGTCCGCGTACGTCTCGCCCCGGTGGATCGCGCCGTGGCGGGAGCACGCCACGATGTCCCCGGCGCCGTTGGCCGTGAGCAGACGGATGATCGCGTGCCCGGCCGCGCCCACGCCCGAGACGACGATCCGCACGTCCTCGAGGCGCTTGTCCACCACGCGCAGGGCGTTGTACAGGGCGGCGAGGGCCACCACGGCGGTGCCGTGCTGGTCGTCGTGGAAGACCGGGATGTCGAGCTCCTCGCGCAGCCGCGCCTCGATCTCGAAGCAGCGCGGGGCCGCGATGTCCTCGAGGTTGATCCCGCCGTAGACGGGGGCCAGGGCCTTGACGATCCGCACGATCTCGTCGGTGTCCTTCGTGTCGAGGCACACGGGCCACGCGTCGACGCCGGCGAAGGCCTTGAAGAGGGCGGCCTTGCCCTCCATGACGGGCAGGGCGGCCGCCGGGCCGATGTCCCCCAGGCCGAGCACCGCGGTGCCGTCGGTGACCACGGCCACCGTGTTGCGCTTGATGGTGAGGCTGCGGGCGTCGGCCGGGTTCTGCGCGATGGCGGTGCACACCCGGGCGACCCCTGGAGTGTAGGCGCGGGAGAGGTCGTCCCGGTTGCGCAGGGAGACGCGGGGGGTCACCTCGATCTTGCCGCCGAGGTGGATGAGGAACGTGCGGTCGCTGACCTTGCGGACCTCCACGCCCTCGACGGCGGCGAGCGCGTCCCGCACCTCGTCGCGGTGCGCGGCGTCCGCGACGTTGCAGCTGACGTCGACGACGACGTGGTGGGGGTGGGACTCGACGACGTCGAGGGCCGTCACCGCGGCGCCCGCCGTCGCCGCCGCGGCGGCGAGCTCGCTGGTGACGGTGAGGCCGGCCGGCGCCTCGACGCGCAGGATCATCGAATAGCCGGGACTGGGCGTGGCCATGGTTCCTCCGTGGGGACTCGGGATGACGGTTTCAACCGGATCGTGGAATGAAAATTCCGTATTATGGATATTATGGGACACTGCGGAGGTCCGCAAGACGTTCCGGTGACGCCTGTCACGGAAGGCCGGCCCAGCACGGACCGCCCGGTGCCCAGCCGCCAGGACCTCGACGACGAAGAGGGACGACGAAGAGGAACGACGAAGAGATCGGGAGACCATGACCACACGACCTGCCTCGGGCGGTGTGCAATCGGTGGAGCGCGTGTTCGAGCTCCTCGAGGTCATCACCGCGGCCGGCGGCGAGATGTCGCTCAGCGAGCTCGCCGCCGCCGTGCAGCTGCCGCTGCCCACCATCCACCGGCTGCTCCGCACGCTGGTGCCCTCCGGGTACGTCCGCCAGCTCCCCAGCCGCAACTACGCGCTGGGTCCGCGGCTGATCCTGCTGGGGGAGGCCGCCGGGCGCCAGTTCGGCTCTGCCGCCCGCACCCGGCTGGACGAGCTCGTGGCCGAGCTCGGCGAGTCCGCGAACATGGCCGTGCTCGACGGCCAGGAGGTCGTCTACATCGCCCAGGCGCAGTCCAGCCGGTCGATGCGCATGTTCACGGAGGTGGGGCGCCGGGCCGACACCCACGACACCGGGGTGGGCAAGGCGATGCTCGCCACCCTGCCGGACGAGCGGGTCCGCGCCATCGTGGGCGCCGCGGGCATGGCCACGCCCACGCCCCGGAGCATCGGGACCCTCGAGGAGCTCTTCGCGGACCTCGAGCGGGTCCGGGAGCGCGGCTACGCGATCGACGACGAGGAGACCGAGCTCGGCGTGCGCTGCTACGCGATGGCGGTGCCCGGGGCGCCGACGCCCACGGCCATCTCCGTCTCCGGGCCCGTGTCCCGCGTGGACGAGGAGTTCGGCCGCCGGGCCGTGCCCGTGCTCCGCCGGGCGGCCGAGGCGATCGCCGCGGAGCTGATGCCCGTGCGGGTCTGAGACCCGGACACGCCCGCGGCGGACCCGGCCCGCCCCCGC
>NZ_JBISWJ010000058.1:0-1867 GCF_044462225.1 Kocuria kalidii
CGGGGGCGGGCCGGCGTCGTCGTCCTCCCGGGGGACCGGCACGGTCGGGCACGTCGGCGGGGACGGACGGCGGGCCGTGTCAGTGCGATGCGTGCCCGCCCGCGGAGTCGGCGGTGTCCTCGCGGCCGCGGCAGATCCTCGTGTCGACGATCTCCCCGGCCGAGGTGATCACGGGCACCTCGTTGCCGTCGCAGTCCACGAGCTTGCCGTCCCGGACGGTGTCGCCCTCCCGCAGGTGGTCCTGCAGGTGCTCCAGGCTCTCGTGGCGCACGGCGCGCACCGGGGCGTTGGCGAAGACCGAGCCCGTGCCCCGCGGCGGGTTGCCGGCGCGGAACTCGTTGTAGAGCAGGTTCAGGAGGACGGCCATCACGGCGGCGGAGCTGATGCCCGAGTGGAAGATGGTCTCGAACCAGCCCGGGAAGTTCGCGTAGATCTCCGGGACCGCGATCGGCAGCATGCCGAAGCCGATGGACGTGGCCACGATGATCAGGTTGGCGCCGTTCCGGTAGTCCACCTTCGCGAGGGTCCGGATGCCGGAGGCGGCCACGCTGCCGAAGAGCACGATGCCCGCACCGCCCAGCACGGGCGGCGGGACCGCGGCGACGACCCGGCCCAGGACCGGCAGCAGGCCGAGGACCACGAGGATGACGCCGCCGGCCGTGACCACGAAACGGCTCCTGACGCCGGTGATCGCCACGAGCCCCACGTTCTGCGCGAAGGCGCTCTGGGTGAAGCCGTTGAAGACCGGGGCGATCGCGGAGGCCGCCATGTCGGCGCGCAGGCCGTCGCCGATGCGCTTCTTGTCGACCTTCGTGTCCACGATCTCGCCGACGGCGATGATGTCCGCCGTGGTCTCGGTGAGGATCACCAGCACCACGATGAACATGGAGAGGATGGCGGCCACCTCGAAGACCGGGGGGCCGAAGGCCAGCGGCTCCGGGAACGCGAAGATGTCGCCCTCGAGCACCTGGCCGAAGTCGGCCCGGCCCAGGAGCGCCGCGGCGACCGTGCCCAGCACCAGGCCCAGGAGGATGGACAGCCGGGAGACGGCGGCGCTGCCCACCTTGGACAGCAGCAGGATGATCAGCAGCGTCAGGCCGGCCAGCCCGAGATTGCCCACCGAGCCGTACTCGGGGGACTGCGCGTTGCCGCCCATGGCCCAGCGGGCGGCCACGGGGAACAGCGTCAGGCCGATCGCGGTGATCACCACGCCGGTGACGACCGGTGGGAAGAAGCGCACGATGCCGGCGAAGAAGGGCGTGATGAGGAAGCCGAGGACCGCCGAGGCGATCACGGCGCCGAAGACGGCCTGGATGCCGCCGTCGCCCTGGGCGATCGCGGTCATGGTGGCCACGGACGCGAACGAGGTGCCCTGGACGAGGGGCAGCTGGGAGCCGAAGAACCTGATGCCCCACGACTGCAGGATCGTCGCGAGGCCGCCCACGAAGAGGCAGGCCGCGATGAGCAGGCCCTGCTCCTGCGGGGTCACCCCCGCGACGCCGCCGATGATGAGCGGGGGTGCGATGATGCCGCCGTACATGGTGAGCACGTGCTGCAGCCCGTAGCCGAGGCTGCTGCCCACCCCGAGGTACTCGTCCTCCGGGCGGGTGCTGGTGGTGGGTGGCTCGGTGGTGCGTGACCTGGCCATGGTGTTCTCCTGGGGATCCTGGTGACGGAAGAGGCCCGGTGCCGGCGTCGGGGCGGGACCGGGGCGGAGCGAGGAGGTGGAGAGGCGCTGGAGTGCGCCGTGGAGTGCGCGGTGGGCGCGGCAGGGGCGCCGGTCGGGCGGGGAGCGCGTGCCCCGCCCGCAGGTGGGTGTGACGAGGGGGCCGTCGTCGTCGTGCGCCGCCGGCGACGACGGGCCCCG
>NZ_JBISWJ010000059.1:0-3748 GCF_044462225.1 Kocuria kalidii
CCCGACGGGGCGGGGTTCAGCAGAAGCCGGCGATGCCCGCCCAGGCGTGCTCGTTCTCGGGCGCGCCCCTGCGCTGGATCGTGGCCTCGATCAGGCCGAACGGGCGGTCCGCCGCGTAGTGCGTCTCGTTGTTGTTCGGCAGGTCGCAGAACCCGAGGTCGTAGACGAAGTGGTGCTTGTTGGGGCAGGAGAACTTGATCTCGTCGATCTCGGGGTGCGCCTCGATGACGGCCCTGCCCATGAGGTAGAGGGTCTCCTGCAGCGCCCGGGAGTAGTGGTCGGTGAACTTGCTCAGGATGATCTTCTTGACGTCCTCGTAGACGGCGTCGAAGTCCACGTCGGTCGTGCTGTACCGCCAGCGGGTCGCCACATCCGTGGACATGATCCGGTCCTCGGTCTCCGGGAGGGTCGTGTACTTGTCCTTGGGGTAGCCCGTGAAGCCGGACCGGGTGGACTTCAGGACGGTCAGGTCCTTGAACCCGGAGATGACGGTCCGCGATCCGCCCTCGGCCACGACCACCGCGGTGCGCACCTCGTCCTTGTGCTGCACGAAGCAGTGGTCGTGGTCGTCGATCCGGTTCCAGGCGTGCTCCTGGGCGGCCCAGCGGCCACCGGTGATCCACTCGAACTCGTCGGTGAAGTGGTCGGCGAGCTGGAGCAGCAGCGCCTCAGGGGAGTCGATCCCGTACTGCTGCGCGAAGGCGAAGACGGTGTTCTTCTGGGTGTCGGTCGGCACGCAGTGGCTGTTGTCGCCCTCCGTGTGCACGGCCTCGAGGTCGCCGCGCAGCTGCGAGGTGACCACGAGGTCGCGGATCTCGTGGCGGTCGGTGCCGCGGTCGATCCGGACGACGTGGTTCTCGGCCTTGCCGTACTGGTTCCTGCCCAGGACGACGGTGTCCGCGGTCTTCTCGGTGGTCTGATCCGTGCTGACGTCGGTCATGACGTTTCTCCTCGCACTCAAGGTGTCTGCTGATCGGGACGGTCGGAGACGGGCGGGCCCGTCAACTCCTGGGTCAACTGCCCCGGTAGGTGGAAAAGGCGAACGGGCTCAGCAGGAGCGGCACGTGGTAGTGCCTCTCCTCGGCCTGCACCGTGAAGTTCACCGTCACGAACGGGTAGAACGTCGGCTGGTTCCTGCCGGCGAAGTACTCGCCCGTGGCGAAGGTGATCCGGTAGTCGCCGGATTCCAGGGTCTCTGGGCCCAGTTCGGGCACGCGGCCGTCGGCGTCCGTCTCGGCGGCCGCGATGGAGGTGCCGTCGGCGGTCTCGAGGGCCACGGCGATCCCCCGGGCGGGGGTGCCGGTGACGGAGTCGAGGACGTGGGCGGTGACATAGCTCATGGGGTGACGAGTCCTTCGAGTCGGAGGAGCGCGATCTGGCGCAGCTGGTCGGCGACCACGGCCCGTTCCGTCCCGGGGTCGTGGGTCATGCGGGCGGAGAGCTGCTCGAGGATCTCCTCGGGGGTGCGTCCCGCGGCACGGATGAGGAACACCTGGCCGAACCGCTCCTCGTAGGCGAGGTTGCCCTCGCGCAGGCGCTGCTGGACGTCGGTGTCCGAGGGGTCGACCGCGGACTGCTCCGCCCGGGAGAAACCGGCTTCCCGGTGGGAGCCCTCGGCGCGCTCGCCGATGCGGGGATGGTGCGAGAGCGCGCGCTCGACCTCCTCGGGCGTGAACGGCGCCGCCGCGGTGCGGGCCATCCCGAGCAGGGCATCATGGTGCCAGTAGGGCCGGGCGTCGACCACCGCGTCCAGCCAGCGCGGGATGTCGAGGGCGGGACGGATCGCCTCGACCGCCGTGGGCCTGCTGAGGGAGTTGAACTCGGTGAGATGCATGTGCTCCGCCTTCGACCCTTCTGTAATTCCATAATGTGGAAGAAGATTTCCGATATGTATAGTGAAGTGGATCACTAGGACGAAGTCAATGGTTTCATCCTCCTGTTACCGACTTTTTGCAAGAGGGTGCCGCGCGTGAAACTTCCGTTTCACGCGCGGGGCGACAGGATCGCGGCGATGTGGAGGGAGCGTGGGATGGACGGAGCAGGGGGCCGGTGCGAGGATCCGGGCGCGGCGGGAAAGGTGCTCGTCGTGACGGGAGCCGGTTCGGGGATCGGCCGGTCCGTGGCGCGCGCCTTCCTGGCTGCGGGCTGGGTGGTGGTGCTGAGCGGCCGGCGGTCCGACGCCCTGGTGGAGACCGCCGCGGGGGCCCCGGGGGCCCGGATCGTCCCGATGGACGTGGCGGACGCCGAGAGCGTGTCCTCGGCCTTCCGGGAGATCGAACGGTCGACCGGGCGCATCGACGTGCTGTTCAACAACGCGGGGACCTTCGGGCCCCGCGGCGAGGCGGACGAGGTCGACCCCGAGGAGTGGCGGCGCACGCTGCAGGTCAACCTGACCGGGACGTTCCTGTGCTCGGCGCAGGCCGTCCGGATCATGAAGCAGCAGCGCCCCCGGGGCGGGCGGATCATCAACAACGGCTCGATCTCCGCGCACGCGCCCCGGCCGCTGTCCGCGGCCTACACCGCGAGCAAGCACGCCGTCACCGGCCTGACCCGGTCCCTGGACCTGGACGGCCGCCCCTACGGCATCACCTGCGGGCAGATCGACATCGGCAACGCGGCCACGGAGCTGCTGGCGGGCCTGGGCACGAACGGCGGTGCGCTGCAGGCGGACGGCACGCTCCGCCCGGAGCCCAGCTTCCCCGTCGAGGAGGTGGGGCGGGCGGTGCTGATGATGGCCGAGCTGCCGGCCTCCGCCTCGGTGAACTCGCTCGTCCTCACCGCCTCGGGGATGCCCTTCGCCGGCCGCGGGTGACGTCCTGGGGACGGCCGAAGGGCTCCCTCGCGCCGTGCGGGGAAGCCCTTCGGGTCGTGGGCGCGGTCGTCAGCCGGCGAGCCGGCGCCGGAGATCTGCCACGTGGCCCTCGGCCCGGACGGCGTACTCCGCGGAGCTCACGGTGCCGTCCTGCTCGACCACGAACGTCGAGCGGAGCGGGCCGACCACGGTCTGTCCGTCGACGGTCTTCTCGCCCCACGCGCCCCAGGCCCGGGCGGTCGCCGAGTCCGCATCGGAGAGCAGGGGGTAGGGGAGGTGGTGCTCCTCGGCGAACTCCCGCAGCGTCGCGGGGTCGTCCCCCGAGATCCCGAGCACGGTGGCCCCGAGCGCCTCGAGGGAGGCGAGGTTGTCCCGGAAGTCGCACGCCTCGGACGTGCACCCGGGGGTGAAGGCCTTGGGGTAGAAGTAGACGATCACCCGGCGGTCGCGCAGCCCGGAGAGCCGCACCTGCCGGTCCTCGTGGTCGGTGAGCGTGAAGTCGGGGGCCTGCCGGCCGGTCTGGATCTGCGGTGCCATGGGTGCTCCTGGGTGCGGTCGTCGGCGCGGGGCCGGGTGAAGCTGCGGGGTGGCGGGTGCCGGGCGGTGGGGCCGGGTGGCGCTACGGGTGCCGGGCCGAGAGGCGGCCCACCGCGGCCCCGACGCAGGCCGAGGTCACCGCGAGCACCCACAGCGGGGCGGGGCGGGCGGCGGTGTGCGCGGGCAGCGCCAGGTCCGGGTCGCAGTCGGCACCGGTGTAGCTGAAGAAGGACGCGTGGGCCGTGGAGGCCGGGCTGGCATTCATGGTGGCTCCCTCGAATTCGTGATACGGAATCAGAATTCCGTATCACGAAATCTATCGGCGGCAGGAAGGGGCGTCAAGAGGGTCCGGGCCGTCCGGGGCGCAGGGTGGGTGCGCGGGGCCCGGGCCGTTGTCCG
>NZ_JBISWJ010000060.1:0-9745 GCF_044462225.1 Kocuria kalidii
CGGGCGCCCGCGGCGGCGGTCGACGCCGTCCGGTCAGTGCCGGACGACCAGCACCGGGCAGTGGGCGTGGGCGATGCAGGCGTTGGAGACGGATCCCAGGGCCGGGCGCCGCATCCCCCCGTGCCCGTGGCGGCCGAGGACCAGCATCAGGGCGTCCTCGCTCTCCTCGACCAGCCGGGCCGCGGCCCGTCCGTGGAGCAGCTGGGTGCTGACGTCCTCGGGCACCTCCCCGCCGAACACCTCGGCGACCGTCGACCGCAGCACGTCCTCGGTGCCCTCCGGTGGCCTGTTCGGGTCCACCGTCTCCCATCCCTCGTAGATCGGCGGTCCCTGCCAAAACATGACGGCGGTCAGCGGGGCGTCCAGGGCCCGGGCGATCTCTGCGCCCTCCCGGAGCGCAGCCTTCGAGGAGTCCGACCCGTCGATCCCGACGAGTATGCGTTGCTGCGCTGCTGCGACCATGGTCGAACTCCTTCGTTCCGGCGACCGAGGGCGTGCCGGCCGGCCCGCCCTCCTCCACGATAGGACGTGGTGACTCCCGTCACAACGGAGCCGCGGTCCCGTGCCGACGACTCACCGGGCCCCGCCCTCCGAGCTGGGCCCACGGGCCCGTCAGCCGCGGGTCACCTGGATCTTCCGGGTCGCGGGCGGGTCCACGTGGTCGACGACGGGGACGCGGACCTCCAGCACGCCGTCGCGGTAGGAGGCGCTGATGTCCTCGTCCCGGCAGCCCGGCGGCAGCGGCAGCGCGCGGGTGAACGAGCCGTAGCGGAACTCGGAGCGGTAGCTGCCCTTGTCCTTGTGCTCCGTCCGCTCCCGCCGCTCGGCCCGGAGATGGAGCACGTCGTCGGCCACGGTGAGCTCCACGTCCTGGTCGGGGTCGATCCCGGGCAGATCCGCCCGGATCACCACCGTGTTGCCGTCCCGGTACTCCTCCACCCGGGGCCAGGTCGCCTCGACGTCCCCCTCGAGGAGACGACGGAGAGGCTCGAGCATCTCCAGTCCCTCCCTGCGCATCAATCCGGCCATGACCCGACTCCTTCCCGTGGCACCCGGCCGTGCCGGCGACCGGGCGCGTCGACCCGGACGCCGGAGGACGTGGTGCGGTCCGTCTGGACCCTTCCAGCGTAGCCACCGCCGACCGGCCGCGTCAGCCGTGCGGGCTCGGGTGCGCCTTGATGACGGGGCCGCTCCCCCGGGCGCCCCGCGAGGACCGGCTCAGCAGCCCGGCGGCCCGGTGTCCGGCACCGGTCCCCTGGGCGGTCGCTCGTGGTGGAGGGGCCGCAGCGCTGCGGTCTCCGCCGTGTGCCCGTCCCGCACGTTCCAGGACGGCCGGTCGCCGCGGACCACGCTGCGGTCGGACCGTCCGGCCTCGACCGCCACCGTGGCGTTGCGGGTGGCGTCGAGCACGCCGGGACCCCCGCCGTCCGGTCCGTGGCGCGACGGCCCACCCGGGCCAGGAGTGCGACGACGTCGGCCTGACAGCTCTCGGGCACGATCGGCGACCTCCTCGTCGGCCCGCATCCGGGTGTTCCAGCGCTCGACGAGCCGCTCGAGGTCCGCGGGGCCCGCCGGCGGACCCGCGAGGGAACGGATCCCCGCGCGGGCCCCGGCCTCGTCGGAGGGACCGCGCCCACGGGGGTTCACCGGGACGTCCCGTCGCCGCGCTCCCCGCCCGGGTGGAGGTGGCGGAGGAACCAGTCCCCGGCGAGACCCGCCGCCTCGGCGAGCGTGCCGGGCTCCTCGAAGAGGTGCGTGGCGCCCTCCACGACGGCCAGGCGGGTGGGGCAGCGCATCGACTCCTGCGCCCACCGGTTGCGGCCGAGCACCTCGACGTCCTCGCTCCCGACGATCAGCAGCGTGGGTGCCCGCACGTCCCGCAGCCGCTCGCCGGCGAGGTCGGGGCGGCCGCCGCGGGAGACGACGGCCGCGACCGGCGCACCGGGCTCCGCCGCGGCCCACAGTGCGGCGCCCGCCCCCGTGCTCGCTCCGAAGTACCCGATCGGGGACGCCGCGGAACCGGGCTGCTCGCGCAGCCACGCCGTGGCCAGCAGGAGCCGCTCGGCGAGCAGGCCGATGTCGAAGACGTTGGCCCGGTCCGCTTCCTCATCGGGGGTGAGCAGGTCCAGCAGGAGGGTGCCGAGGCCCGCCTGCTGCAGCACGGAGGCCACGTACTGGTTCCGCGGGCTGTGCCGGCTGCTGCCGCTGCCGTGGGCGAAGACCACCACCCCGGCCCCGGGGTCCGGCAGGTGCAGGTGCGCTTCGAGCTGCGCACCCCCGGCCGGGATGCGCACGTCCGCGTCGACGGGGTGGGCGTGCCCGGTCCGCCGCGGCCCGGGCGGACCGGGCAGCGCGGCCCGGTGCCGGCGCCGGGCGGCGTCGAGCAGGGCCACGACCTCGTCGTCCTCCGTGGCCGTGAAGTCCCGGTAGTGGTGGCCCACGGCCGTGAAGTGCGCCGGGGTGGCGAGGCAGACCACGTCGTCCGCCTCGACCACCCGGCCGAGGGCCTCCTGCGGGGCCACCGGCACGGCCAGCACCACGCGCGCGGCGCCCAGCTGCCGGGCGATCCGGCAGGCCACTCTGGCCGTGGAGCCGGTGGCGATGCCGTCGTCGACGATCAGGGCCGTCCGCCCGGTCAGGTCGACCCGTTCCCGGCCCTCCCGGAACCGGGCCGTCCGGGCCTCGAGCACGGCCCGTTCGCGCGACTCGATCCGCTCGAGCTGCGCGTCCGTCACCCCGAAGTACTGCAGGGTCCGCTCGTCGAGCACGCGGGCGCCCTCCTCCCCGATGGCGCCCATGGCCAGTTCGGGCTGGGAGGGGGCCCCCAGCTTGCGCACCACGATGACGTCCAGCGGCGCGTCGAGGATCTGGGCCACCTCGTGGGCCACGGGAACCCCGCCGCGGGGCAGTCCCAGCACCACCACGTCCTGGTCCCGCAGGGGTCGGAGCCGCTTCCCCAGCTCCCGCCCGGCCTCGACCCTGTCCTCGAAGACCGCCATGGCCCCCACCGCCTCTCCGGCGGGCGCCCGGCGCGCCGCGCCTCCGGCTCCACGCGCGCCCCGGGATCCTGCGAGCCGGCGCGGACGACTCCAGCGTAGGCAGGCGGCGAACCCGGTGGAAGACCTGCGGAGCAGGTGACGGACGTGGACACCCGCCCGGTCGCGACCCATAATGCGAGCACCCCGGCCGACGGCCGGTTCCCGGGCGGGCACCCGCTCGGACCGGGGAGGAACAGGCCGGCAGCACGAGCCGGAGACACGGGCCGGAGACACGGGCCGGACTCGCGACAGTCCGGAAGATCGGAGCAGAGCGCATGGAGGACCCCACGGACGACCGCACGGGCAGCAGGGTGCTGCGCACGGTCTACACGCTCCTGCTGGGGACGCTGCTCGCCCTGTTCGTGGGTCTCGGCATGGCCACGGTCCACCCGGGCCCGGAGGAGCCTGCGCCGCCCCCGGCCGTCGCGGGGGCGCAGGAGTCCCGGGAGCCCGCGCCGGAGGTGCAGCAGCAGCGGGCCGCGTACGAGCGCGACCGGGAGGCGTGGGCGGCGGAGTCGGCGCCCCACCACCGGGACGTCGGTGTGGTCGCCCTCGTCGCCGCCGTCCTGCTCCTGGCGGCGGGCCCGGCTCTGGAGCGGCGCCGACCGGTGCTGGGCCGCGCCCTCCTGCTCGGCGGACTCCTGACGCTGCTCCACGGCGTGGTCCGCGGCCTCCTCTCGCAGGACACCCTCGCGGCGTTCGGCCTGGTCACCGTGGCGCTCGTGGTGCTGCTGCACCTGGGCTACCGCCGGTTCGTGGACCGCCCCACCGACCCATCCGGCCCCACCGACTCCACCGATCCCGGCGGTCCCTGGGGCTCTCCGCCCGTGGTGGTCAGCAGCAACGGGAAGCACCCGTCGCGCCGCTGAGCGGAGCGGGCGCGCCGCGTCCCCCGGTCAGCGGGGCAGCGGCAGCTTCTCGTCGAGCAGGGCCCGGACGGCCGCGGCGTCGACGTCCGCCACCGAGGAGTGCTCCCAGGCCGGGGTGTTGTCCTTGTCCACGAGGACCGCGCGCACGCCCTCGGTGAAGTCGGGTCGCGCGATCGTGTCGGCGGCGAGGCGCAGCTCCCGCTCGAGGCAGGAGCGCACGCTGTCGTCGGCCGCGCCGCGCTCGAGCAGCTCGAAGGTGCGCACCAACGAGGACGGGCTCATCCCCGCGAGGTCCTCCGGGGCGGCGGCGACGATCTCCTCGAGGGTCGGGGCGCCGTACTGCTCCTCGATCTGCTCCCACCGGGCCACGACGCCCGACGGCTCCGGCTCGCGCGCGAAGCGGGCCAACGCGTCCTCCGGGCCCTCCTCCAGCACGGCCCCGGCGAGGGCCTCGAAGTCCTCGTCGGCCACGAGGACGTCGGCCAGCCCGAGGGCGACGGCGTCCGTGCCGCTGATGCGCTGCCCGCCGAGAGCGAGCCACCGGCCCACGGCCCGGCCCGGCTCCCCGCGTCGGCCCGGCCGGGAGACGCGCGGCAGGAACCAGGAGGCGCCGATGTCGGTGAAGAACCCGATCTTCGTCTCGGGCATCGCCATGACGGTCGAGGGTCCCACCACCCGGTGGGAGCCGTGCACGGAGATGCCCATGCCGCCGCCCATGCAGATGCCGTTGATCAGCGCCACGTAGGGCTTGGGGTAGTCCGCGATCAGGCCGTCGAGGGCGTACTCGACGGCGAACACCTGCGTGGCGGCCTCCGTCCGGCCGCCGAGGACGGCGTCGCGCACCTCGCGGATGTCACCGCCGGCGCACCACGCCTTCGGCGAGGCCGACGTGACGAGCACGTGCCGCACGGCGTCGTCGTCCCGCCACGCGTCGAGGGCGTCCTTGAGGTCGCGGTACATCTGCGCGGTCAGCGCGTTGAGCTGCCGGGGGCGGTTGAGCACGATGTGCCCGGTGCCGTTGCGGACCTCGGTCAGGACGTGCTGGGCGGTGCCGGTCGTGGCGGTGTCGGTCATGTCCTCCACCCTGCCACGGGCGGGGCCGCCGTGTCATGGCTCACGCGACCGGGGCGGCCACTGCCCCCGCCGCGCCAGGAGCGAGGCGAGCCGGTCGGCCCGGTCGGTGACGATCCCGTCCACCCCGAGCTCGAGCAGCTCCGCCATCTCGTCCGTCTCGTTGACGGTCCACACGTGCACGTCGATGCCGTGCCGGTGCGCGAAGTCGATGAAGCGGGGGGTCACGAGCCGCACCTCCGGACCGCCCCGCGGCCGGTAGCACCGGGGGATCTGGACGGTGTCGAACGGCTCGATCCAGCGGGCGACCGCCCGCCGGGCGAGGCGCCAGCTGGGCCCGCCCAGCCACGAGCACACGAGCAGCAGGCGCATCCCCTCCTTGCCGGAGGACGTGGGGACCGACCGGCCCTCGAGCTCGCGGATCCGGCGCAGCGTGCGCCGCCGGCGGCTCTCGGAGAAGGAGGTCACGCGCACCCGCTCCACGGCCCCGAGCTCGTGGAGCAGGGCCGGCAGGGCGGTCACGGACGCCTCGTCCTTGACGTCGAGGTTGAACTTCAGCCCGGGCAGCTCCGTCAGCAGGTCGGCGAGCCGGGGGATGCCCCCGGCACCCGCGACGCGCTCCGCGCGGATCTGCTCCCAGCTCAGCGCCGAGACCTTCCCGCTGCCGGCCGTGACGCGGTCCAGGGTCTCGTCGTGGAAGGACAGCACCACGCCGTCCGCCGTCGTGTTGACGTCCGTCTCGACCCACTCGTAGCCGAGGTCCCGGGCCGCGCGGAAGGCCTCGACGGTGTTCTCCGCCCCCTCCGGGCAGAAACCGCGGTGGGCCAGGGCTGCCGGGATGTCGCGCCGGTGCGCTCGAGAGGTCACCCTCCTAGTGTTACCCCGTGGTAGCGGATTGTCCCGCCCATGACGCGCCGGGTCGCCCGCTGCGCAGCAGCGCCTCGATCACCTGGGCCACCCCGTCCTCCTCGAACGGCGGGGCCGTGCGGCCCACGGCGCGCGCGACGGCGGGGTGACCGCTCGCCATCGCGTAGCCGTGGGCCGCCCACGTCAGCATCTCGAGGTCGTTGGGCATGTCCCCGAAGGCCATCACCTCGTGCGGCCGGATGCCCCGCTCGGCGGCGTACTGCTCCAGGGTGCGGGCCTTGGTGAGGCCCTTCTGCCCCATCTCGACGAGCGGGGAGGCCGCGACCGAGTGCGTCACGGACAGCCTCCCGGCCACGAGCTCGGTGAGGGCCCCGAAGTACTCCTGCGGATCGGCGGCATCCAGCTTGGCCAGGAACTTCACGAGCCCCCGGTCCCCCGGCAGCCGGTCCCGCAGCGCCCCCACCAGCGGGGCACCGGTCTCCATCCGGTCGGTGCGCGCCCAGCCCCGGTCCGTGTAGACGCCGTCCAGGGTCTCGGCCGCGAACAGCGTGCCGGGGTGGTGGGCGGCCACCTCCTCCATGATCGCGAAGGCGTCCCGGGCGGGGAACAGGCTCGACTCCACGACGACGTCCGCGGTGAGGTCGTAGACCACCGCCCCGTTCGAGCAGATCACCACGCCCTCGTGGCCGAGCTGCTCGCGCAGGGGGTCGAGCCAGCGCATGGGCCGGCCCGTCACGAACACCACGTGGATGCCGGCGGCCTGGGCCGCCCTGATCGCGTCGACCGTGCGCGGGCGGAACCGGAAGTCGTGCCCCAGCACGGTGCCGTCCAGGTCGCTGGCGATCAGCTTGATCGGGGTCCCCTCCCGGGGGGCCTCCGGAGTCGGGCTCACGGGTGTGCCGTCACCTGCGCCTCCACCCACGCCTCGTGGATCCCCGTGCGGAAGACCCGGGCGGTGCCGGAGCCGAACCGCTGGGAGTTCCCGGGGACGGGGCCGGCGCCGTCGGCGACGTCGAGCTCCTCCTCGCCCACCGCGGTCACGCACGCGACATGGCGGTGCGGCTGCGGGGACACGTCCTCGCCGCCCGCGCCCATGGTGCCCGGCAGCTGTCCTGGGGCGAGCCGCCCCCCGTCCACGACGTCCTCGGAGCGCAGCGAGCAACCCGGGAGCCCGGACAGGCCTGCATGCGGGTCGCGGTCGGGCACGGGCTCTCCTCCGGGTCGGCGTCGGGCGGGGCGGGCAGCAGGGACGGCCGGGTCAGGCCGGGGGGAGCTCGTCCCTGCGGGGCAGGTCGGCGCCGGCGCGCGAGACCGTGACGCCGGCCGCCGAGGCGGCGTGGCGCAGCAGCTCCCCGACCGGCTCCGCGTCGAGGTTGTCGATCCGCTCGCGGGCCTGCGCGCCCGTGAAGCCGTGGTCGGTGAGCCAGCCCAGCAGGGCCGCCATGAAGGAGTCGCCCGCCCCGACGGTGTCCACGACCGTGGTGCGGGCCGCGGGCACGGCCACCCCGCGCGGTCCGGTGGCCCGGGTGCGGGCCCACGGACCCAAGGGTCCGCGGGTGACGACGACGAGCTCCGCGCCGGCCGTGAGCCAGGCGCCGGCGCTCTCCTCGACGCTGCGGTGGGGGTACAGCCACAGGAGGTCCTCGTCCGAGGCCTTGACGACGTCGGCGAGCGCCACGAGCTGCTCGGCCCGGGCCCGGGCCTCCGAGGAGTCGGGGATGATGGACGGCCGGCAGTTCGGGTCGTAGGAGATCAGGGCGGAGCGGTGGGCCTGCTCCACGGCCTGCAGGACCTTCGAGGCGCCGGGCTCGAGCATCGCGCCGATCGATCCCACGTGCAGCAGGGAGGTCTCCCGGAGCAGCTCGCCCAGCTGCTCGTCCGAGAGGTCGAGGGACCAGTCCAGCTGGAAGTCGTAGGTCGCGGCGCCGTCGTCCCCGATGACGGCCTCCGCCACGGAGGTGGGCCGCGCATCGGCCCCGAAGGGCAGCAGCACGCCGTTGTCCCGCAGGTGCGCCTCGACCTGGGTGCCGTACTCGTCGCCTCCGTAGCGGCCGAGGAACTGGACCTCGTGGCCGAGCCGGGCCAGACCCACGGCCACGTTCATGGGGCTCCCCCCGGCGTGCGCGCGGGGCTCCTGGCCGCGCCTGGAGACCACGTCCACGAGCGCCTCACCGATCACCGTCAGCATGCCCTCACGGTAGCACCCGCCGATCGCGCGCACCCCGCGCGCAGTCCCTCTCCGGGGCCGCCCGCCGGCCCCGCCCCGGGCGCGTCACAGGGCCGGGGAGGGCGCCCCCGTGCCACTAGAATGGAGGGCGGCACCCTGCGGCGACCGCAGCGGCGTGCGCCCCCGACCGCGCAACGAGGCGCGGCACGTCACGGCCGGACACGATGACGTCCCCGGCCGAGGAAGAGAGTCATTCTTGAGCACTCCCGAAAGCTGGTCCGACCGCGAGGCACTCGCCGAGCTCATCGTCCCCCTGGTCGGTCGTCTGCACCGTGAGCACAAGGTCGTGCCGACGGTCTACGGCCGCTCCCTGGTGCACAAGTCCGTGACGGAGATCATCAAGGCGCACCGCTTCGCCCGGCGCATCGACGGGGAGGAGCTGCCCCTCGAGGACACGACCCGCCTGCTCGAGGCCATGTCCGGGCTGAACCTCGGCACCTGCGCGGTGGATCTCGGCAAGCTCAACCGGCTCGCCCAGGCCTCGGAGCAGGACCTGGACACGTTCCTGCGCGAGGAGCTCGCCCCCGTCGTGGACCGCAGGGACCAGAACTTCCCGGAGACCCAGGACGTGGTCCTCTACGGGTTCGGCCGGATCGGCCGCCTGCTCGCCCGCATCCTGATCAACCGCAACGACGGCACCGGCCTGAACCTGCGCGCCGTCGTGGTGCGCAAGAAGCCGGGCAACGACCTGGTCAAGCGCGCCTCGCTGCTGCGCCGCGACTCGGTGCACGGGAAGTTCGACGGGACGATCCACGTCGACGAGGAGAACGACGTCATCACCGCCAACGGCGTGGCGATCAAGTTCATCTACGCGAACGACCCCTCGGAGATCGACTACACCGAGCACGGCATCGACAACGCGATCGTCGTGGACAACACGGGGGTCTGGCGCGACGAGGCGGGCCTGTCCAAGCACCTGCAGTCCCGGGGCGTGGCCAAGGTCCTGCTCACGGCGCCCGGCAAGGGCGACCTGAAGAACATCGTGTGCGGCGTCAACGACGACGTCATCACCCCCGAGGACACCATCCTGTCCGCCGCGTCCTGCACCACCAACGCGATCACCCCGGTGGTGAAGGTGGTCAACGACAAGTACGGCATCAAGCAGGGCCACGTCGAGACGGTGCACTCCTACACCAACGACCAGAACCTCATCGACAACTGGCACAAGGGCGACCGCCGGGGCCGCTCCGCCGTCCTGAACATGGTCATCGCCGAGACCGGCGCGGCGAAGGCCGTGGCCAAGGCCCTGCCGGAGATGGCCGGGAAGCTGACGGGCAACGCCATCCGCGTGCCCACCCCGGACGTGTCCATGGCGATCCTCAACCTCCAGCTCGAGGACGCCCCCGAGTCCGAGGACGCGGTCAACCAGTACCTGAAGGACATCTCGCTGAACTCGTCCCTGCGCAAGCAGATCGACTACACGGACTCCCCCGAGATCGTGTCCACGGACTTCGTGGGTTCCCGCCGCGCGGGCGTCGTCGACGGCCTGGCGACCATCGTCAACGGCAGCACGCTGGTGCTCTACGTCTGGTACGACAACGAGTTCGGCTACTCCTGCCAGGTCGTGCGGGTGCTCGCCCGGATGGCCGACATCGCCATGCCGCAGTTCCCGGCCGAGCGCGTCGCCGTCGGCACGTCCGCCGGCTGAGCCCGGGCCGACCCCGAGGGGCCGC
>NZ_JBISWJ010000061.1:0-48147 GCF_044462225.1 Kocuria kalidii
CCGCGGCCCCTCGCCGTGTCCGTACCCGCCCCCTGCCGGCAGCGCGTGCGCCAGCGCCTCCCGCAGCGCGTCAGGCGGTGAAGAAGGCACCCGCGACGGCGCCGAGGGCGGCGACGTCGTCCACGTGGCACAGCTCCCGGGCGGAGTGCATGGACAGCAGGCCGATGCCGACGTCGATCGTGCGCACGCCCAGCCGGGCCGCGGTGATGGGGCCGATCGTGGACCCGCACGGCACACGGTTGTTGGAGACGAACTCCTGGTAGCCCACGCCGGCGCGCTCGCAGGCCTCGGCCCAGATCCCGGCGCCCACGGCGTCCGTGGCGTAGTGCTGGTCCGCGTTGATCTTCAGCAGCGGTCCCGCCCCGGGCACCGGCCGGTTCACGGGGTCGTGGTGGCCCTGGTAGTTGGGGTGCACCAGGTGCCCGGCGTCGGAGGACAGGCACACGGACCCGGCCAGGGAGCGCCGGTGCTCGGCGGCGCTGCGGCCCAGGCCCTCGGCGATGCGCACGAGCACGTCCTCGAGGAACGGCCCCGCGGCGCCGGAGCGGGTGCGGGAGCCGATCTCCTCGTGGTCGAACGCGGCGAGCACCGCGATGTGCCGGCCCTGCTCGACCGTCTCCGCCTCCCGGACGAGGGCGCCCAGACCGGCGTGCACGGAGGACAGGTTGTCCAGCCGGCCGGAGGCGAACAGCGTCCCGCCCCGCCCGAACACGGCGGGGGGCTGCGAGTCCGCCAGCACCACGTCGTAGCCGACGATCCGGGCCGGGTCCACGGGACCGCCCTCCGCGTGCTCGGCCAGCAGCGCGAGGACGTCCGCGTCCTCCGGCTGCCCCACGCCCCAGATCGGCTGCACGTGCTGCTGCCGGTCCAGCTGCAGCCCCTTGTTGGCGTCGCGGTCCAGGTGGACGGCGAGCTGCGGGATGCGGGCCACGGGCCCGGTCGCGGTCAGCCGCTCGACCGGGGCGCCGTCCTGCCCGCGGAGCACGAGCCGGCCCGCCAGGCGCAGCTCGCGGTCCAGCCACGAGTTCAGCAGCGCCCCGCCGTAGGTCTCGACCCCCGCCTGGTACCAGGTGTGGGCGGTCGTGCTGGGCCGGGGCTTGAGCTTGAAGCCCGGCGAGTCGGTGTGCGCGCCGAGGATCCGGAACCCCGCCGCCGGCGGGACCTCCGCGGGCGTGCACCACGCGACGACCGCCCCGTCGCGGACGACGTAGCGACGTCCGCGCACGCCCGTCCGCGCCCAGTCCTGCGCCTCGTCCAGCCGGACGAACCCGGCCTCGTCCAGCCGGACGGACGCCGCGTGCGCGGCGTGGAAGGAGCTCGGCGAGTCCATGACGTAGCGGCCGAGGTCCTCGACGGCGGGCCGGGGCGCGGCGGTGGGGGTGGCGCGGGAGTCCATGCCGCCAGTCTACGGAAGGCGCTGCGTCCCGGGCCCGGGCACCGGTTCCGCCCGGCGACCGGGACAGGCCGGCGGGCCGGGGCAGATCCAGCCGCCGGGAAGGTGGTCCGTCCCGGCGGGTCCGCCCGGACCGTGGCCCCCGGGGACGTGACCCACCACGGGGAGCACGGGCGGCCGCGGCGGGTGCACGGTCCGGGTCACCTCCACGCCGCGCCGGCCTGCGGCGCGGACCACCAGCCACGCGAAGAGCACCTGCATGGCCGCCGAGATGACGAGCGCGATCCACGAGGACTCCTCGGCGTCCGGGTCGGCCAGTCCGAGGGCGCCGAAGAGCGTCGCGATCACGTTGTTGACCACGTGCAGGGCGATCGCCGCCTCGAGGCCACCGGTGCGCCAGGTGAGATAGCCGGCGACGACCGCCATGACCGCCACGGCGAGCAGCCCCCAGGTGTCGTACAGGTGCCCGAACGTGAACAGGGGCACCGGGAGCAGGATCGCGAACACGGGCCGGCGCAGCCACCGTCCGACGGTCTGCAGCAGATAGCCCCGGAAGACGAGCTCCTCGGCCGCGCACTGCAGCGGCACCACGAGCACGATCATCGCGATCAGCCACCAGAAGCCCTCGACCGGCCGCGGGGCGGCCGGCGGACCGAGCAGTGCGTACTCCACGAGGGCGGCGGCCGCGTGGCCGACCGCGTAGACGGCCAGGGCCACGAGCAGGCACCGGCCGAGGAATCCCCAGCGCAGCCGCCCCGTGACGGACAGCAGCAGCCCGGCGGGCCGGGGGCCCATGATGGCCCGGGCCGCGAGGAGCGCGGGGATCATGAGGACCAGGGAGAAGAAGAGCATGAAGAAGATCGCGGGGTCCATGATCTCGAGCTCCGCGGGTCCCAGGAAGATCTCGTCCAGGGCCTCCTCGCCGCGCGAGACCATGAGCCCCACGGCCCACACGATGCCGAACACGATGGCCAGCACCAGGTAGAAGGCCCCGAAGAGCAGCAGCTCCACGAGCGGTTTCCACCACCGGTGCTCGGGGTCGGCGTGGCCGAGCCGGTGGTACGGCAGGAGCCGGGGACGGGGATCCTCCCGGTGGTCGTCGGGGGAACCCTGCCCCCAGGGGGCTGCGCGTGTGGTCATGCCTCCCACGCTAGCCGCAGCCGGCGCGGGTGGGACACGCGACAGGTCGGGGTGCGGCCCCGGCGCCCGTCGCCGTGCCCGTCGCCGTGCCCGTCGCCGCGGCGGCCGGACGGATCACGGGGCGTCGCTGCGGTAGCGCAGGCCCATCTGCCGGCGCGCCTCGTCGAGCAGCTCCAGCACGAGCACCGTGTCCGCGAGGGGCATGCGGGGACTCTCGGTCAGTCCGGCCTGGAGGCACCGCGTGACCTCCCGCAGCTCGTGCGCGAAACCGTGCCCGACGGGCTGGAAGCGCTCCGTCCGCGGCGCGGCGCGCCCGGACCGGACCACCAGCTCACCGGGGTTGTACAGGGGCGCCCCGGTGCGCAGCCAGCCGTCCGTCCCGCTGAGGGTGACCGTGCCCGGGCAGTCCGCCTCGATGGACGTCGTGAGGTGTGCGTGCGCGCCGTCCGCGTACGAGAGGGTCAGGCCGTTGTGCAGGTCCACGCCGTCCTCGTGGAGGACGCCGCGGGCCGTGATGCCGTCCGGTGCGCCGAGCGCTGCGAGCGCCCAGGTGAGCGGGTACACGGCGAGGTCGAGCAGGGCTCCGCCTCCCGCCGCGGGATCCCAGATCCGGGACGCGCGGTCGAAGGGGACCGGGGCGCCGAGGTCTGCCTGGAGCCAGCGCACCCGGCCGATCGCACCGGAACGGACGACGTCGAGGACGCGCCCGAAGCTCGGCAGGAAGCGGGTCCACACGGCCTCCATCAGGAACAGGCCGCGGTCCCGGGCGAGCTCCCGCAGCTCCCGGGCCTCCCGGGCGTTCATGGTCAGCGGCTTCTCGCAGAGCACGTGCTTGCCGGCCGCGAGGGCGGCCCCGGCCACCGCACGGTGCTGGGCGTGGGGCGTGGCGACGTAGACGACCTCGACGTCGGGGTCCGCGACGAGACGCTCCCAGCCCGTGGTGCCGCCGTGGTCGTGGTAGCCGCGCACCGCGCCGAAGCGCCCCGCGAAGGCCGCGGCGGAGGTCGCGGAGCGGGAGCTGACCGCCGTGAGCACGGCGTCGTCGAGGAGCGCCAGGTCCTCGACGACGCGGCCGGCGATCGAACCGGTGGCGACGACGCCCCAGCGCACGGGCCTGCCCGTCGCCGCCGTGGGGTCGTCGCGCTCCGCCGGGGCGGACAGGGCGGCCGGAGCAGGAGGGTCAGCCGGGGCGGTCGAGGGTGCAGGAGGCATGGTCGCCTTTCGGACGGGAGCACGGAGGGCCGTCGACGGTGCCGGCGGACGGGGAGGGCCGGTCAGACGGAGTCCCGCAGCACCAGCGAGGTCGACATGATGGTCACGCGGTCCGTCGGCCGCCCCTCGATCATGTCGACGAGGGTCTCGGCCATCTTCCGGCCGAGTTCGATGATCGGGTGGTTCACGGTGGTCAGCGCGGGCGTGACCGACGTGGCGAAGGAGTCGTCGTCGAAACCGACCACGGCGATGTCCTCCGGGATCCGCAGGCCGCGGCCCTGGATCACGGTGTACGCCCCGGCCGCCATCTGGTCGTTCGCGGCGAAGACGGCATCGATCGGCCGGCCGCGGTCCAGCAGCCGCTGCATGGCGCCGGCCCCCGACGCGAGGGTGAAGTCCCCGACCTCCACCAGGTGGTCGTCCAGGCCTGCCTCACGCAGCGCGGTCCGCCAGCCGGCCAGCCGGTCGATGCCCGGCGGCATGTCCTGCGGACCGGCGATGGTCGCGATGCTCCGGCGCCCGCGCGAGGTGAGCAGCCGGGTGGCGCTGCACGCGGCGTCCTCGTTGTCCACCTCCACGTAGCAGGCGTCCTGGGCGCCGACGAGCGGGCGGCCGGCGAACACCATGGGCAGCGAACCGGAGAGGTGGGTCCACGAGTGGTCGCCGCTGTGGTGCGAGACCACCAGGGCGCCGTCCACGTTGCCGCCCAGCAGGAAGCTCCGGGTCTTCTCGGGCTTCGCCTCGGAGGCGATGACCATGTTCAGGGTGAAGTCGGTGTCCGTCAGGTGCATCGCGATGCCCTGGACCACGGTCGTGAAGAAGGGGTCCGCGAACACCTTCGACGTCGACTCCGGGATGATCAGCGCGACCGAGTTGGCCCGCCGCTTCGCCAGCGACCGCGCCGCCCGGTTCGGCGTGTAGTCCAGGGCGGTGATGGCCTCGCGCACCGACTGCGCGAGGTCGGGGTCGACGCTGGGCGAGTCGTTGACCACCCGGGACACGGTCGCCCGCGAGACCCCGGCCAGCGCCGCCACCATCTCGAGGGTCGGCACGGGCCGGGGACCGCCTGTGTCCTGCATCATGGTCATCTCCGGTGCTCTCGTCGTGTGCCCTGACATCCATGCTAGGCGCCGGTGGACGGTGCCACCGGCGTGCGCTCCGCCGCCGCGATGACCCCGGCGTAGGCGCGTCCGCTGTCCTTGACCGTGCGCTCGAAGGTCTCGTAGTCCACCCGCACGACGCCGAAGCGCTTGCCGTAGCCCCACGACCACTCGAAGTTGTCCAGCAGGGACCACACGAAGTAGCCGCGGACGTCCGCGCCCTCGTCGATCGCCTCCCCCACGGCCGCGATGTGGCCGAGCACGAACTCGGTGCGCTCCGTGTCGTGCACCGCGCCGTCGGCGCTCACGACGTCGTCGTAGGCCGCGCCGTTCTCGGTGACGTACAGCGGCGGCAGCGCGGGGTACTCCTGCCCGAGGCGCACCAGGAGCCTGCGGAGACCGTCCGGGTTCACCTCCCAGTCCATGGCCGTGCGCGGCAGGCCCCGGCTCGGGAACGCGATGTCCTCGGAGCCGATCCAGCACGACGACGTGGGACGGGTGGCACCGCCGGAGTGGCCGTCGCCGCCGGACGGGTCCGGGTGTCCGCTGATCAGGTCGTCGTGGTAGTGGTTCACGCCGAGGAAGTCCAGGGGGGCGCCGATGATCTCGAGGTCGCCGTCGCGGACGACGTCGCGCAGGCCGAACGGCTCGAGGTCCGCCAGGGTGTCCTCGGGGTACGCGCCGCGCAGGATCGGGTCCAGGAAGAGGCGGTTCTGCAGCGAGTCGAACCGCCGTGCGGCGTCGAGATCCACCGGGTCGGAGGCGTCGCGGGGGATCGAGTTGCTGAGGTTGAGGGTGATGCCGAGCTGCTCGACCCCGCGGGACCGGAGGTGCTCGACCGCGAGGCCGTGGGCGAGGTGCTGGTGGTGCACGGCGGCCACGGCGGCGCGCGGGTCCTGGCGGCCGGGCGCGTGCACCCCGGCCGCGTAGCCGAGCAGCGACGAGCAGAAGGGCTCGTTGAACGTGGTCCAGTGCCGCACCCGGTCGCCGAGCGCGGAGTGGACGTCGTCGGCGTACTCGACGAAGCGGTGGGCGGTGTCCCGGTGCGCCCACCCGCCCTTCGCCTCGAGCGCCTGCGGCAGGTCCCAGTGGTAGAGGGTCAGCCAGGGCAGGATGCCGGCCTCCAGGAGCTCGTCGACCAGGCGGGAGTAGAAGTCCAGTCCCTCGGCGTTCGGGGCCCGGTCCCCGGGCCGCACCCGCGCCCAGCTGGTGGAGAAGCGGTAGGAGCCGAGTCCGAGCTCCTTCATGATCCGCACGTCCTCCGGCATCCGGTGGTAGTGCCGGACGGCGTCCTCCAGGGTGTCGCCGTTGGCCACGGCGCCGGGGAGGCGGGCGAAGGCGTCCCACACGGAGTCCTCCTTGCCGCCCTCGTGCCCCGCCCCCTCCACCTGGGCCGCGGCGGTGGCCGAGCCCCAGAGGAAGCCCTCGGGCCAGGTGCGGTGGTGCGCTGCTGGGTGTCCTGCGGTTCGTGGCATCAGCCCTTCACTGCTCCTTGCATGATTCCGGAAATGAGTTGTCTGCCCGCGACGGCGAAGAGCGCCAGCAGGGGAAGCGTGGCCATGACGGCGCCGGCCAGGACGATCGAGTAGTCCACGTACCGGGCCGACTGCAGCTGGCTGAGCGCCGTCTGCAGGGTCGGGTTGCTCGCGTCGAGGACCAGCAGCGGCCAGAGGAAGTCCGTCCACGCCGTCATGAACGTGAACAGCCCGAGGATGGCCATGGCCGGGCGGGCCGCGGGGAGCGCGACGTGCCGGAAGGTGGCGATCATCGACGCCCCGTCCATCCGTGCCGACTCGATGAGCTCGTCGGGGATGACGTCCACGAGGTACTGGCGCATGAAGAACACGCCGAACGCGGTCACGAGCGTGGGGATCACGACCGCGCCGATCTCACCGGTCCAGCCCAGCTCGCGCATGAGCATGAACAGCGGGATGATGCCCAGCTGCGTGGGGATGGCCATGGTCGCGACGACCGCGACCATCAGCCCGTCGCGGCCCTTGAACCTCAGCTTCGCGAACGAGTACCCGGCCAGCGTGGAGAACGTGACCACCGAGACCGTGATGATGCCCGAGATGAGCACGCTGTTGCCGAGGGCCAGCCAGAACGGGATGGTGTCGAAGACCTCGCCCACGTTCGTCCAGAAGTTGCCGCCCGGCAGCAGCGGCGGCCAGGTGCGCCCGAGGGCCTCGTTGGAGCGGCTGCCGATGATCACCGACCACCACAGCGGGTAGGCGCTGGCCAGGAAGAAGGCGGTCAGCAGACCGTAGGTGAGGAAGCCGGGGCGGTGCCCGTCGCCGAGGATCCGCCGGCGCACGGGCAGCGCCCGGCTCCGCCGCGCCCGTGTCCTCGTCGGCGTGGTGGTGGTGGTCATCGTGTCCTCCTCGAGGTCCTGCGGGCCGGTGCTGCCGGTGGTGCCCCGGCGCCGGCGTTCGTCACCGCCGGAGGGGCCTCGGCCCCTGCACCACGCCGCCGGAACCCCCGTCCGTTCCTCCGCCGCGGCTCCCGCCGCTCGGACGCCGTCGCGATGCGGCGCGAGACCAGGTAGTTGACCAGGCCGAACAGCACGATGATCAGGAAGAGCAGCCAGGCGATGGTCGAGGCCTTGCCGAAGTTCTGCCGCTGGAACGCCATCTCCCACAGGTAGAGGACCGTGGTCTGGAACTGGCGCTGCGTGCCGCCGGCGGCCACGGGGTCGTAGAGCCTCGGCTCCGTGAAGATCTGCAGGCCGCCGATGGTGGTGGTGATGACCACGAACACCATCGTGGGGCGGATGCTCGGCAGCGTGATGCTGAAGAACCGGCGGACCGGGCCCGCGCCGTCGATCGCGCCGGCGTCGTAGAGGTCCCGGGGCACCGCCTGCATCGCCGCGAGCAGGATCAGCGCGTTGTAGCCGGTCCACCGCCAGTTCACCATCGCGGCGATGGCGATGTGGCTGGGCAGCGTCTCGTTCTTCCACATGATCGGGTCGATCCCGAGGCTGCCGAGGATGTTGTTGATGAGCCCGTACTGCTCGCCGAACATGTTCGTGAAGATCATGGCGACGGCAACGGGGGTGACCACGTAGGGCAGCAGGACGCTCATCTGCCACAGGGTCTTGGCGCGCAGGTTCTGGTCCAGCACCGCCGCGATCACGACCGCGACCGTCACCTGCGGGATGCTGGAGAGCAGGAAGATGCTCACCGTGTTGAACAGCGAGTTCCAGAAGAAGCGGTCCTGCAGCACCTCGGCGAAGTTCCCCAGTCCCACGAACTCGCCCCGGCCCGTCAGCAGGTGCCAGTCGAAGAGCGAGACGAAGAACGTGTAGCCGAGGGGGAACAGCCCCACCGCGGCGAAGAGGACGAAGAAGGGTGCGATGTAGAGGTAGGGAGAGGCTTTCAGGTCCAGGACGCTGAGCCGCTGTCTGCGGGTGGGTCGGGGCGGGGCCGGCGGCGTCACGGGGCGAGCCGCGGCGCCGGGCCGGTTCAAGGTGGTGGTCATGAGGCTTCTCGCGCTTCCGTGAGGGGGTCTCCGGCGGATTCCGGAGACCCCGTGGCCGGTCCTGCTAGTTGTTGACGACGAGGTCGTCGAGGAGCGTGAGCGCCTCGTCCCAGGCCTCGTCCGCCGTGGCGGTCCCGGCGTCGAGCCGCTTGAGCGGCGGCAGGAACACGTTCTCCTGGATCACCGAGTCGTCCGGTCCCTTGAACTGCGCGACGACGCCCTCGGCGCGGGACGCGAGGATCACCCCGGTGGGCGCGTCGTTGAACACGGGGTTCGGGGCGGCCTCCTCGACCAGCTTCTGCTGGGCCTCGACGGTGCTCGGGAAGTTGTTCGCCGCGGCCGACTGCTTGACCTGCTGCTCGGGCGCGGTCAGCCAGGCCGCGAGCTTCGCCGCCTCCTCCGGGTGCTCGGAGGTCTCCGGGACGGCGAGGAACGCCCCGCCCCAGTTCGAGGCGCCGCCGGGGAAGACGTCGGCGAAGTCCCAGCCGCTGTCCTCGCCGCCGCCGGCGGACTCGAGCTGGCCCTCGATGGTGCCCAGCATCCAGCCCGGGCAGACGAAGGTGGCGAAGGAACCGTCCACGAAGGCCTGGCCGTTGCCCCAGTCGAACTGGGTCTGGTTGGCGGAGAGGCCGTCCAGGGTGCCGGCGGCGAGCAGGTCGAAGCGCTCGCGCAGCTCCTCGTTGCCCTCCACGTTCAGCTCGCCGTCGGCGGTGTAGTAGCCCTCCTCGAGCTGGTTGACCATGGAGTTCCACACGAACCCGGACTGGTCGTACCAGGCCCTGCCCGTGGTGGCCTGGTACTCGCGGCCGAGGTCGAAGTAGGTCTCCCAGGTGGCGTCGTCGCCACCGAACAGCTCCGCGACCTCCTCGCGGTCGCTCGGCAGGCCGGCCTCCTCGAAGAGCTTCCCGTTGTAGCACAGGCCCTGGGGGCCGATGTCGGTGCCGTACCCGATGACGCGGCCCTCGGGGTCGGTCCCCTGCTCGAACTTCCAGGGCACCCAGCGGTCCTTGATGTCGGCGGCGCCGTGCTCGTTGAGGTCGACGAACTGGTCGGAGACCTCCATGATCGAGCCGAGCCAGCCCTCCTCGATGGCGGTGACGTCGCTGAGACCGGAGCCGGCGGCGATCTTGGTGAAGGCGTCGGTCCGCGCGTTGGAGCCGCGGTCGATGTTGGTGGCCTTGATGGTCACGCCCGGGTTGAGCTCCTCGTACTCGCCGTAGAGCTCGTCGTACCCGAACGTCCCGAAGGTGGTCACGGTCAGTTCGACGGGGTTGTCGGCGCTGGCCGGCTCGCCCGCACCGGCGCCGCAGCCCGAGGCCACGGCGGCGAGCGTCACCGCGCCCGCCAGGGCTGTCATGTTCTTGAGTCGCTTGTGTCCCACGATCACTCCTTGGTGTGTGAACGGCCGGAGAGGAGCTCGTGGTACTGAGAGAGCGCTCTCTGTGCTGTGCCACGACTGTATGTGCGTTGGGTCACAGCGTCAAGAGAGCGCTCTCTCAGAGTCGCAAAATGTTCTCGGAACGTCTGCGGCGCGAACGCCGGAGGGGTCTGCGGGGCGTCAGCCGGCGTAGCGGTCCACGAACGCGGCGAGGATCTTCTCCGGCTCGGTCACCGCCGGGCCGTTGCGGATCCGGTCCTTGACCTGCTCGGCCGCGCCCGCCGGGAAGTAGCCGTGCTCCTTGTACGCCTCGATCCGGTTGAGCAGTGCGGGGGCGTCCAGCTCGGGGTGGAACTGGGTCGCGTAGAGGTTCTGCTTGATCCGGAACATCTGGACGGGGCAGCCCGTGCCGGTGGCCAGCAGCACCGCGGCCGGCGCGAGGCGGCGCGTGCCCTCCTTGTGCCCCACGAACCCGTGGAACGCGGGGGGGAACTCCCGGAGCAGGGGGTCCCGCAGCCCCTCCTCCGTGAGGGACACCTCGACCACCCCGATCTCCTCGCCGCGGGTGCGGTCGACGACCCCGCCCTGGTGCGTGCCGAGGGTGCCGACGCCGTAGCAGGCGCCGAGGAAGGGGAAGTCCCGGGCGACGACCTCGTCGAGCAGGTCCCGCATCTCGGACTCGGCCCGCCGCTGGACCGCGGACTTCTGCTGCGGCGGGTCGGAGGAGTTGAAGGGGGACCCCCCGATGATGACTCCGGAGTAGCGTCCCAGGTCGATCGGCGGCATGGGCCCCGCCTCGAGACGGACCCGGTGGAGGCTGCTCTCCGGCAGGCCGCTGAACCGGCGGACGGTCTCGTACTCCTCGTCCGCGATGTCGTCCTCGGCACGGGTGGCGAGCAGCAGGAAGGGCTTCATGACTCCATGGTAGTCAGCGGGGGAGCCCCTCCCGGACCTCGCCGGGCGGCCAGCCGCTCCCGGTGGGCGTAGGCGTTGAACGACGTTCCGCGGCTGAACCCGAGCAGCGTGACACCGGCCTGGTCCGCGAGGTCCACGGCGAGCGCCGAGGGTGCCGAGACGGCCGCGAGCGCCGGGATCCCGGCCATGTACGCCTTCTGCACCAGTTCGAACGACGCGCGGCCCGAGACCTGCAGGACGGTCGAGCGCAGGGGCAGGAGGTCCTCGCGCAGCGCCCAGCCCACGACCTTGTCCACGGCGTTGTGCCGCCCCACGTCCTCGCGCACGCACAGCAGCTCGGGCTCGGCGGCGCCCTCGCGGCCGGCCCCGTCCGGACCGCCGGGGAAGCGGAAGAGCCCCGCGGCGTGGACGCCCCCCGTCGTGTCGAACAGCTTCTGCCCCGTCCGCAGCCGGTCCGGCAGCCCCAGGAGCGCGGGCACGGGCAGCCGGACCGCGTCCTCGGCCGGGTCGAAGGACGACACCTTCGTGACGGCCTCGATGGACGCCGTGCCGCACACCCCGCACGACGACGACGTGTAGACGTGCCGCTCCATGGACGTGTCCGGCAGGACGACGCCGGGATCGAGCCGCACCTCGACCACGTTGTAGGTCCGCTGCCCGTCCGGGCCGACGCCGCTGCGGTAGTCCATCCGCACGATGTCGGACGGCCCCCGCACCACGCCCTCGGAGACGAGGAACCCCGCCACGAGGTCGAAGTCGTTGCCGGGGGTGCGCATGGTGACGGTGAACGGGCTGCCGTCGAGCCGGATCTCCAGGGGCTCCTCGCCGGCCAGGGTGTCCGCCCGCCCGGCACCGTCGCCGTCGGCGGTGTACCGGTGCACGCGGCGTCGCTGGGATGCACGGGTCATGGTGGTCCTCCGGTCCGGGTGCTTCGGGGTGAAAGCCCTCCCCCGGCATCCTAGGCCCGCACCGGGACCGGCCGGAGCGGGGACATTACCGAACAGTAACGTCGGGCGAAGTGGGGACAGGACACCTCTGTTCGTTTGCATAGACTTTTGTCTAGAGTTGACGTGTCACGGGGAGGGCGGGCCGGGTTGCCGGCGGACTCCCCGGGCGGTCCACCCCGATTCCACGGCGGTGCCGCGGCTCGGTGCGCGAGGCGCGGCGGGCCCGGTCCCCGCGCAAGGGAGGACCGGTGCCCGCCGCATCCCGCGGGCACCCCACCGGGCGCCCGCGCCCCGACCCGGCGCACCGCTCCTCCACTGCACTCCCAACTCCTCTCGCTCGAAGGCGGAACCATGAACGCTGCACCGCAGAACCCCCAGTCCGAGTCCACCGCGCCGGGTGGCGGCAACCGGCGCGCCGGCAGGGCCGTCCTGGCCGGTGCCGTGGCCGTCGGTCTCCTCGCCGCCGGCGGCGGCACCTTCTCGCAGTGGTCCGACGACAAGGACGTCTTCGCCGCCGGCACCTCGCTGTCCACCGGCGAGCTCCGGCTCGGCACGCCGAGCACGCCCGTCTGGACCGACGGCGAGAACACCATCGACCCGGCCGTCTTCCGGGCCGTCCCCGGCGACACGCTGACCTTCAGCACCGTCACCACGGTGCAGGCGGAGGGCGAGAACCTGAAGGGGACCCTGGCCCTCGACCTGCCGGACGCCCTCCAGCAGGCCGTCGAGGCCGGCCACCTCGCCTACAGCCTCACGATGACGGGCCTGCAGGACGTGGACTCCGACGGTGACGACCTGTACACCGTCGCCGGTGACGTCGACGACGACCAGGACGTCACCGTCACCGCGACGTTCCTCTGGAACGCCGACAGCGTCGACGGGACCGCCGGCCAGAACATCACCGGCCTGCCCCTGCAGGACACCAGGCTGCTCCTCACGCAGACCGTGTGAGACGGTCCGGCCCCCGGTGCGGCTCCGCCGCCGCACCGGGGCGCTCCGCTCCTCGCACCCCCGCCCCGTCCCCTCCCCCCGCAGAGGCTCCCATGACCCGCTCCCCCGGGCCCCGCCCCCCGGCCACCGGCCGCACCCTGGCAGCCGCCGGGGCCGCCCTCCTGGCCCTGACGCTGCTCGGCAGCGGGTTCGGGACGGCCGCCCGCTGGTCCGCCGAGGCCCCGCTCGGGACACAGGCCGTCAGCACCGGCCGCCTGGCCGTCGAGCTCGGACCCACGACGGCCGTCCACGACCGGTCCGGGTCCGGTTCGGGCAGCACCGACGTCACCGCCCTGGCCGCGGTCCCGCACGTGACGGTCGGCGACGCGGTCACGGTCACGACCCGTGCCGTGCTCGCCGTGGAAGGCACCCGGCTCACCGCCACCCTGCGCGTGGATCCCGGCGTCCCCGCGGGCAGCCCTGTCCTCGGCAGCGCGCGGGTGGTTCCCGTGGCCGCCGCGCCCGCCCTCCCGGCCGCCCCGGGCGCGGCGGGCACGTGGACCGTGACGCCCGAGCACCACGGCGCGGCCTACGACGTGGAGGTCACCTACCGCGTGCCGGCCACCCGCAGCGGCGCCGCGCGCCACGACGCCGACCCCGCCGACTGGTGGGGTTCCGAGCTGCAGCACGTCACGCTCGACCTCGGCACGCCGACCGTCACGCTCGCCCAGAACTGACCCCCAGGAGACGCCATGCGCCAGTACCGCCACCTCACGGCCTACGTGCTCGGTGTCCTCGCCGTGCTCGCCACCATCGTCCTGACGACCCCCGGCACCGGCACCGATGCGGCGTGGGTCGACCGGCAGTCGTTCGCCGTGCCGGCCCTGGCCATGGGCGGGCTCGACGTGGCGCTGACCGCGGCCGGCGACGCCGCCCGCCTGGACAACGCCTCGGCCGCCGACCTCGAGTACCGGCCCGCCGCGGTCGAGGTCCGGCCCGCCGCCGGATCCGTCCCCGGGGACGTCGCGGACTTCCTCGGCACCGGCCCGTCGATCGCCTACCGCACCGGAGCGACGGGCTGCTCGGGCACGACCGGCCGGTGGGGAGCCGTCGTCCGGGGCACGGCCGGCACCCCGGTGACGTCCGTCGGCGGCGGACCGCGCGATCCGCTCCCCGCCGGAGAGCACCGGCCGCTGTGCCTGAGCGTCGCCACGACGGCCTCCGAGCGGGACGTGCTGCTGGCCTCCGCGGGTCGGACCTTCGACGTGGTCACCACGCTGGAGACCGTCTCCGCCGGGACCGGTTCCTGGTCGCGGGCGCACGAGTGGACGGTTCCGCACACCGTGGGCTTTCCTCCCGCGCAGCGGCATCCCCAGCGGCACCTGGCCTGCACGACCGCACGGTGGACCGAGACGGCGACCCTGCGCTGGGCCTGGCCGGACAGCAGCGTGACGGACCCGGTGGCGACGCCGGCCGTCCATCGCTGGAGCCTCATGGTGCGCCGCGTCGGCACCGCCGACTGGACGGAGGTCAGGAGCGGGTCCGGCGATCTCCGGGCGCTGGGCGTCAGCCGGTCGGAGCTGCCCGGCAACGGCGAGTACCAGGCCATGATCCGGGCGTACCCGTCCGCCGCGAGCGACACCTACGTCGACAGCGCGGACCTGTGGTCGGTGACGCGGTCGGCGAACTTCTGGAACCGCCTGTCCTGCGGCACGGTGACGGCCGCCCCCGGGGCCGGTGCGGCCGGCGTCGACGGGGTGTCCCGGTGAGGGCCGTGGCCCGCCGCGCCGTGCACGCCGTGCTCGCCGCCCTCCTCGCCGCGGTGGCCGCGCTCCTGCTCGCCGTCGTCGTCGTCCCGCTCGTGCTGGGGTGGGTGCCGCTGACGGTGCTCTCCGGCTCGATGGAGCCGACGGTCCCGACCGGCAGCCAGGTCGTCGTCCAGCCCCTCGAGGGCGAGGCCGACGCCGCCGGGCTGAGCACCGGGGACGTCGTGACGTTCATGCCCCACCCGGACGACCCCACCCTCGTGACCCACCGGATCGTGGGCGTCGCGGTGGACGGCGAGGGGCGCCGGAGCTTCACGACCCGGGGGGACGCGAACGCCGCCCCGGACGCGGACCCGGTCACCGCCACCCAGCTCCGCGGAGTGGTGCAGTACCACGTGCCCTGGGCCGGCCACGCGGCCACGCTCCTGGACGCGGAGCAGAAGCGCGGCGGGATCGTCCTGGCCTCCGCGGCCCTGTTCGGCTACGCCCTGTGGCAGCTCGTGGGCGTGGCCCGCGACCGCGGTCGGCGCGCGGACGGGGCCGTGGGGACCGTGTCGCCGGCGGACGCGCCGACGGAGCCGCTGCCGGTGGTGCCCGCCGTCCGGCACGGCGGCTGACCCCTTCATCGCCTCGCGGCGGCCGCCACGTCGCTCCGGGAACGTCACGGGCGGCCGGGCGGCCGACCGGCCGGCCGGGCCCCGTTGCCGGTCCCCGTTGCCGGTCCCCGGGGTCGGGGCCATGATGGGGACCATGACTGAGACACCGCTCACGCACGTCGACGAGACCTGGCAGCGCGCCCTCGTGGTGGTCGCGCACCCGGACGACATGGAGTTCGGGGCCGCAGCGGCCGTGGCCCGCTGGACCGCACAGGGCAAGGACGTGGTCTACTGCCTGGTCACCAGCGGGGAGGCCGGCATCGACGGGCTCGAGCCCGAGCAGTGCGGCCCGCTGCGCGAGGACGAGCAGCGGGAGTCCTGCCGGATCGTGGGGGTGGAGCAGGTGGAGTTCCTGCACCTGCCGGACGGGGTGCTCGAGTACGGGGTGGCCCTGCGGCGGCGGATCGCGGAGGTGGTCCGGAGGCACCGCCCGGACGTGGTGATCACCAACAACTTCCGCGACACCTGGGACGGCGCCACCGCCCTGAACCAGGCCGACCACGTCGCCACGGGCCGGGCGACGCTGGACGCCGCGCGGGACGCCGGGAACCGGTGGGTGTTCCCGGAGCAGGTCGAGGCGGGCCTGCAGCCGTGGCCGGACGTCACGGCGGTGTGGGCGGCGGCCTCCCCCGGTGCCCGGCACGCCGCGGACGTCACGGAGACCTTCGGGGCCGGCGTGGAGTCCCTGCGCGCCCACCGCGCCTACCTCGAGGGGCTGGGCTGGGAGGACTTCGACCCGGACGCCTTCCTGCGGGACGGCGCCGCTGCCACCGGCGAGCGCCTCGGCGTGCCGCTCGCGAGCTCCTTCGAGGTGTTCCCCCTCCGGTGGGGCGGCAGCGACGAGTGAGCGCTCGCCGGGGCGAGGGGACCGGTCAGGCCGGGTCCGGTTCCCGCAGGACCGTGAGCACGAGGAGCATGGCGAGGACGACGAGCCCCGCCACGAAGCCCACCGCCCCGGTCCACCCGGTGGCGGTGTAGAAGACGCCGCCCGCCGTGCCCAGCACGGAGGAGCCGGCGTAGTAGAAGAGCGTGTAGAGGGACGAGGCCTGCGCCTTGCCCGTGCGGGACCGCACCGGCACCCACCCGGAGGCGATCGCGTGCGCGGCGAAGAAGCCGGCGGTGAACAGCAGCAGCCCGAGCACGATCACGGGGATCGACGGGACCAGCGTGGCGAGCAGTCCGGTCAGCATGACGGCCCCGCTGCTCGCCAGGACCACCCGGCGCCCGCGGGCCGCGGCGATCCGCCCGGCGGTCCCCGAGGACCAGGTGCCGGAGAGGTAGGCGAGGAACAGGAGGCTCACCACGGTCTGGGACACGCCGAACGGCTCCTCCCCGAGGTGGAAGCCCAGGTAGTTGTAGATCGCCACGAACCCGCCCATGAGCAGGAAGCCCTGCAGGTAGAGCACCACCAGGCCGGGGTCGCCGAGGTTGGCCCGCAGACGCCCCAGGAGCCCGGCCGGCCCGGTGAGCCGGACGGTCTGGCGCACGAACCCCCGCTGGCGTGGGGCGATCAGCACGAAGACCACGGCGGCGAGCGCGGCGAGCACGCTGACGGTGATCGTGCCCGTCCGCCAGCCGAACGCGTCGCCCACGGGTGCGGCCACGATGCGCCCGGCGAGTCCGCCCAGGCTCGTGCCGGCCACGTAGGTGCCGGCGGCCACCGCAGCGTGCCGGCGGTCGAGCTCCTCCGCGAGATAGGCCATGGCCACGGCGGGGATCCCGCCCAGAGCGACGCCCTCCGCGAAGCGCAGCGCCACGACGGTCTCGAAGGTCGGCGCCAGGGGCATGACGAGCCCCAGACAGGTGGCCGCCACGACGGCCACCACCATGGTCCGCAGCCGGCCCCACCGGTCCGAGACCACGGACCACGGCAGGACGCCCACGGCGAGTCCCAGGGTCGCGGCGGAGACGCCCAGGGACGCGCGCGCGGCGTCGATCCCGAGGTCCGTGGCCATGAGCGGCAGCACGCCCTGCACCGAGTAGAGCTGGGCGAACGTCGCCACGCCGGCGCACAGCAGGGCCAGCAGCACCTTGCGGTAGCCCCGGCTGCCGCGGTCGTAGCCGGTCCAGTCGCCGGGCGGGACGGCCTCAGCCACGGCCGGGGCCGCCGACCTCCCGGGCCCCGGCCCGGAGCCCGGTGACCACCCACAGGACCAGGAGCAGGAACAGGGCGAGGTAGGACAGGGTGGCCACGACCTCGACCGCGGGCGCGGGAACGCCCAGGGGGCTCAGCCACGCGTCCCAGCGGATCGGCCCGACGTACAGCCCCACGAGGGCGACCCCGCCCAGCAGCAGCGCGAGCCGGCGTGGGCCGCCCCGGAGGAATCCGGGCCACGCCTCGACCCACAGCGCCGTGAACACGAGCCCCCACCACAGGTGGTGGTGGGACCAGGTGACCGGGGACATGTAGAGCATGACGAGGGCGTTGACCGCCACGACCGAGAGGATCATCTGCCGGGCCGCCAGGACCCGGATGAGCAGGGCGGCGCCCACGACCAGCGCGAGGAGCAGCGCCCAGCGCAGCAGGGGTTCCGCGTCCGCGGGCACGCCGAGGTGCAGGAGGACCCCCTGCAGGGACGTGTTGTCGATGTACCCGGTGTCGCCGACGCGTTCGTCGCTGACCACGGCCTCGGTCCAGAACTCGACCGCGTCCCGCGGCAGGGCCAGGAACCCGATCAGCACGGTCGCGGCGAACGTGAGACCCATCGTGAGGATCGGCCGGAGCTGCCCGCGCACCAGGAACACCAGGCCGAACGCCAGGGGGGTCAGCTTGATGCCGGCGGCCAGCCCGATCCAGAACCCGCGGGGGATCCTGCCCAGGAGGGTGTCGTCACGGGTGCGCAGCAGGTCGTAGAGCACGAGGGCGATGAGCAGCGCGTTGATCTGCCCGAGACCCACGTTGCGCATCCACGGCCCCGACCACAGCAGCACCGCGGTGCCCGCGGCCACGGCCGTGGCCGGGCCCAGCAGCGTCTGCAGGGGCAGCGGGCGGCCGCGGTCGCGCGCGTAGCGCAGGAGGACGGCGGCGAGACCCGCGGCGAGGGCGATCGTGGCGAGCACGAGGGCGAGCTCGGTGAGCGGCTCCGGGAGGTAGGCGAGCGGCACGAACAGCAGTGCCGCGAACGGGGGGTAGGTGAAGGGCAGCCCTCCGTCGTCGTGCACGCTCAGGCCCGGTCCGTAGAGCTCGTCGTCGAACCCGTGCCGGTCCACCACGGCCATGCCGCCGAGCCGGTAGACGTCCAGGTCGAGGCTGACGTCGAGGGCCAGCCAGACGGACCGCACGAGCACGGCCGCCAGCAGCAGCCACGCCAGGACGGTCAGCGCCGTCGATCGTGCGGTGCGGGGCGCGACGGCGGTGGAGCTCACCAGGGCCTCAGATCTCGGTCGGTGCTCCGGAGGGAGCGGACGGGGGCCGCGTCGGGCGTCCGGGCGAGCACGACGACGGCGGGGCCGGTCACGGCCGTGCCGGTGCGCAGCAGGAGGCCCGGCGCGGCGGGAGGGGTCGATGCCCACTCTAAGCCCGGCCTGCCGCGTCCCGTGACAGGCGGTCCCGCCCGGCACGACGTCTCCGGTGCCCGCCGTGCGCGGTGCCGCCGGTCAGCGGTCGAAGTGGGTCGTGGCGGGCCCCTTGCCCACGGTGGCGACCAGTTCGGCGGCGAGGTCGCGGAGCTTGACGTTGCGGTGGCTGGAGGCCGCGGCCAGGATGCCGAAGGCCTCCTCCTGGCTGCAGCGGTTCTGGCCCATCACGATGCCGACCGCCAGGTCGATGGTGGTCCGGGAGCGCATGGCCGCGCCCAGGTGCTCCTCGGCGTCCCGGTGGCCGGCCAGGCGGAGGGCCAGCCGCAGGGCCTTCGACGCGGAGCGCACCTCGTGTTCGACGGCGCCGATGGCGGCGGCGTCGTACTTGCCGGGCCGGTCGGAGTAGAGGTTGAGACCGGCGTCGGCCTCGCCGGCCAGCTCGAAGGGGACGGCCAGCACCGAGCGGATGCCGTGGCGGTCGGCGTCGTCGGTGTAGTCGGGCCACACGTCGCTCGCGCGCAGGTCCGGGATGTGCACCAGGCGGTGCTCCCGGGCCGCCGTGAGGCACGGCCCGTCGCCGTACGCGTACTGGATCTCGTCGAGGAGCCCGGCGCGCTCGCTGCTGGAGGCCACGGTCCCGGCCCGCCGGTCACGGAGCAGCGTGACCGCGCACCACACCTCGTCGCCGTCGGCCGACAGGCTCCGGGCCATCATCCGGGTGAACTCGTCGAGGAAGTCGGTGATGTCGTCGCTGTTGAGCAGCAGGTCCTGGAACTGCTCGGCGGACGACCCGCCCGCCTGCTCAGTCATGGGATTCCGTCCGTCGCAGGTCCCGGCGCGTGCCGGCCGGGGCCGGCGCTCTCCGGCGCTGGCCCCGCGAGTCTATCCGCCGGCCCGGCCGGGACGTCCCGCTCAGGTCGCGTCACCGGGAGGCCGCAGCCACGTCCCCCGGGCGTCGAGCTCGGCCACGAGCTCCTGGTGCCGGTCCCGCGTGGTCGGATGGGGTCCGGCCGGGTCGGCGAGGTCCTGGGAGAGCTGCCCGGAGATGCGGCTGTGCCACACGTGCAGCTCGACGAGGCTCAGCCTGGAGAGGTCGGGCGGGAAGGCGTCGACGCTGTCGGGACCGGGATCGGCCGCCGCCTCCGGGGGACCGGAGGGCGACGACGGGTCGGGCAGGTCGTCGGAGGTCACGGTCAGCGCATCGCTCACGCGGCACCTCCGGGACGGTGGGCGCGGCGGCGTTCCGTGCGGGCGGTGCGGGAGGACATGTGGTCCACAGCGGCTTCCTGGGTTCTCGGTGCGTTTCGGGCGCGCACGATCGGTGGGCCACTGCTCGACCGCCCTCCACCGTAGTCGACCACCGCGAGGGCGTCGAGGCCCGTGGCCCGCCCCGGACCGGACCGGTACGAGCCGGGCATCCGCACGCCGGGTGCTCGCGGGCGACGTCCGGCGTCCCGCACCGCAGGCCGTGCTCAGGTGCGGGGCGGCCTCGTCGAGGGGTCCTCGCCCCGGCGCATCACGGACAGGTGCTCGACCCGGTGGGCGAGCCCGGCCAGGCGGGTGCTGACCGAGCGCAGGGCGGGCGCGCTCCGTCCGGGGCCGCGGAGGACGGCCCCGTCCACGAGGTCCCGGAGCCTGTCGAGCACCGACAGCGGAACGGCCGCGACCACGTTGCCCGGCGGCCGCCGGGCCACCACCGGATGGGCGCGGGTGGGCGCGGTGCGGCGGACCACCTCCCAGGCCAGGCCCAGAGCGCGCAGCCGGCGGCGGCCCAGGGCCCGCTGCAGCCGCGGGAGCAGGACGTCCTCCTCGTCGCGCACGTCCTCCCGCAGCACCGCGGCGAGCCGGGCGAGCAGGGGCCCCCGGGCGGGGTCCTCCGCGGCCATGGCCTCGAGCGCGGTGACGAGCTCGTTGACCTCCTGGTGCTCGCGCTCCACCTCCAGCGTCAGCTCGTGACCGTCCGGCAGCACCCGCCGCACGACGGGCCACAGCACCGCCTCCTCGGCGAAGGCGTGCGGGAACACCAGACGGTGGATCCGCAGCAGCACGAGCCCCTGGGCGGATGCGTCCGCGCCGTCCAGCTGCCGCAGCAGGCGGTCCAGCTCGACGTGGTCCTGCTTCTGCCGGGTCAGCACGCTCAGCCGCCCGCCGAGCTCGTGCACGCCCTGGTCGGCGATCGATCTCTCCACGACTATCCCTGCCGCCACTCGTCGCTCGTCAGGTGGGAGCCTGCCTGCGGACCCATCTGCACCATGCCGCCGTCCACGACCCAGGACGCGCCGGTGACGTAGGAGGCCGCCGGGGAGGCCAGGAACGCGATGACCGAGGCGATCTCACGGGCGTCCCCCGGTCGTCCCAGCGGCACCCCGGGACGGTGGGCGCTCCGCGGGTCCTCGTCCTCCTGCCCCGTCATCGGGGTGGCGATCTCCCCCGGTGCCACCGAGTTCGCGGTGATGCCGTGCTCCCCCAGCTCGAGGGCGATGGTCTTCACGAGACCGCCGAGGCCGTGCTTGGCCGCGTCGTAGGCGCTCGAGCCGACCCGGGGGACGTGCTCGTGGACACTCGTGACGGCGATGAGCCGGCCGCCCCGGCCGGCGGCGACCATGTGCCGGGCCGCCGCCTGCAGGCACAGGAACGCGCCGTCGAGGTCGGTGGCCAGGACGTTGCGCCACGTGGCCAGGGGCGTCTCCAGGAACGGGACGTTCGCGCCCGTCCCGGAGCTGTGCACGAACACGTCCACGCCGCCGAGGCGGTCCACGAGGTCGTCGACCGCGGCGCCGCACCGGTCCAGCTCCGTCGTGTCCAGCCGCGCCACCACGGCCCGGCGGTCGCAGGCACGGACCTCCTCCGCCGTGCGCTCCGCGCCGGCCTCGTCCCGGTGCCACGTGATGCCGACGTCCATCCCGGCCGCGGCGAGCGCGACGGCCGTGGCGCGCCCGATGCCGGAGTCCGAGCCGGTGACGACGGCGGTGCGGGGAGCGAACTCCATGGTCGGTCCTCTCCGCCCGCCGCGGGCGGGCTGCTCTCGAGGTGCTGCCGGAACCATCAGCCTACTACCGAGCACCGGTGGGGGCACCGGCGCCCGCGAGGTCGGCGGCGGACCGTTGCGGTCCCCGGGTGTTCGGAGGAAGCTGTTCAGCACACTGATGGTCGAAGGACGAGGAGAACGTCATGGCGCACCAGGGCCCGTCAGGATCAACCGTCCCCGGGGATCCGGAGGAGCCGGGGGGCGTCCCCCCGGCCCGCTCGGGGGCGTCCACCCCGCGAGGTCGGCGGAACGAGGTGGTCGCCGCGGAGAAGCAGGAGTACGGGGGCATGAAGTTCGGCTCCGCGTTCTTCGGCTGGATGACCGCCACCGGCATCGCCGTGCTGCTCACCGCCCTGCTCGCCGCGATCGGCGCGGGCGTGGGGGTCGCGACCAGCACGGATCCCGGGGAGATCGCGGAGCAGGTGTCCCAGGACGCCGGCACCGTGGGGATCGTCAGCGGGATCGCCCTCGCTCTCGTCCTCTTCGTCGCCTACTTCGCCGGGGGTTACGTGGCCGGGCGCATGGCCCGGTTCGACGGCGCCAAGCAGGGGGTCGCCGTGTGGCTGTGGGCGATCCTGATGGCGATCGTCCTGGCGGTCCTGGGCGCCCTCGCGGGTGAGCAGTTCAACGTCCTGCGCGACCTCAACAGCTTCCCCCGGGTCCCCGTCGGCGAGGGCGCGCTGACCACCGGCGGCATCATCGCCCTGCTGGTCGCCGTCCTGATCCCTCTGCTCGCCGCCGTGCTCGGCGGACTCACCGGGATGCGCTTCCACCGCAGGGTCGACCAGGTCGGGATCGACCACCAGTACCGGTCCCACTTCTGAGACCCGCCCGGCTCAGAACACGAGGACGAGCCGGCCCCGCACGCCCCCGGCCTCGAGGCGGCGGTGCGCCTCGGCGGCGTTGGCGGCGGGCAGGACGTCGGCCACGCGCGGGCAGAGCACGCCGTCCTCCACGTACCCGCGCAGCAGGTCCAGCTTGTGGCCCGAGTGGTACTCCCGGGGCACGCTGATCCGGTGCACGGTGATGCCGCGGCCCGGCTCGCCCTGCCAGCGGCGGACGGTCGCGAAGCCCCCGCCGTCCCGGACCGCGGGAGCCGCCTTCTCGTCGAGGACGGCCGCGTCCACCAGGGCGTCGACCCCGTCGGGGAAGAACTCCCGGATGCGCTCCGCCACGTCGTCGCCACGGGCGACCACGTGGTCCGCGCCCAGGCTCTCCACGAGCTCGAGGTCCTGGTCCGATGCGTCGGCCACGACGGTCAGTCCCTCGTGCTTGGCCAGCTCCACCACGTAGTTGCCCAGGGTCCCCGCGGCCCCGGTGACGGCCAGGGTCTGCTCGGGCTGCAGGTCCAGCACCTCGAGGACCTGCAGGGCCGTGAGCCCGTTCATGGGAAGCGTGGCGGCCGTGGCGAAGTCCGTGCCCGCCGGGAGGCGGGCGATCGAGTCGTCGGGGGCGACCAGGAGCTCCGCGTAGGCGCCCCCGTGCTCCCCGCGCGGCAGCGCGATGGCCATGACCGCCTCCCCCGCGTGCCAGGCGCTGCCCTCGCCGACCTCGTCGATGACCCCGGCCGCGTCCATCCCCGGCACGTACGGCGGTCGCAGGTGCTCCAGCGGCTGACCGCCGGCGCGCAACACGGTGTCCGTGGGGCTGACGGCGGCCGCCCTGACCCGGATGCGCACCTCCCCGGGCCCGGGATGGGGGTCCGGCACCTCGTGGGGGGCGAGGACCTCGGGCCCTCCGAACGACTCGACTCCGATGACCTGCATGCCCGTTCCAACCCCGTGCGGCGCCGTCCCATTCCGGTGAGGTCGAGGCGCCGGGCCGGTGGCAGGCCGATGCCGTCCTGACATGCCGGTGCGGGGCCCGTCACACCGTTGCGCCCCCGCCGGTCGCGGACCATCCTGGGAACGAGTCCTGCCGCACCACGAAGGGCACGCCATGGCACCGACAGATTTCATCACCCTCCCCGTCACGGATCTCGAGCGGTCGAAGCGGTTCTACTCCCGTCTGGGCTGGGGCCTGCACCCCACGTTCGAGGGCGCCGGCGCCGGGACCGTCGAGATCCGTGAGGACGAGCACGTCATGGTCCTGAGCGAGGACCGCCACCTGCGCCTGGTGCGTCCCGGGACCCCCGGCACCCCGGCCGACGCGTCCGTCGTCAACGCGCTCAGCGTCGACTCCCCCGAACAGATCGACACCATCGTCGACCGGGCCGTCCGCGCGGGCGGGACCGAGGGCGACACCCAGGACTACGGCTTCCTGCGCTCGCGCTGCTTCCGGGACCCGGACGGACACCAGTGGGAGATCCTCTGGGTCGACCCCGCGGCGGCCTCCGTCCGCGCCACCCACCAGCAACAGTGACCGCAGGCACGACGGAGCCCGGTCACCGGCAGGGGTGACCGGGCTCCGTCGTGCGCGGGCCGCTCAGGCGCTCACTTCTCGGAGACCGCCGCCGCGAGCCGCTCGAGGGAGTGCTCCAGGGCGCCCTCCGCGAAGAGCGGGAAGGACACGGCCTCCTTGGCCTCGGGGGTCGCGTGCTCCCACGAGTAGGTCTCGGTGACCAGCGTGGACCCGGGGCCCTGGGGCTCGAGCTCCCAGATCCACTCCCAGCCCTCCAGCTCGGCGCCCTGCGGCTTGGGCTTCCAGGCGAGGAGCTTGTTCCTGTCGTAGCCGGAGACGGTGTTCTCCATGACGTAGTCGCCGCCCATGTGCTCGCCGTTCATGTTCATCACGAACACCTGGCCGACGTCCTGGATGCGCTGGTCGTCGCCGGAGACGACCGTGCCGGAGCCGTCGATCTGCTGGTGGCGCGAGGGCAGGCTGAGGACGTCGAAGATGGCGTCGGCGGGGGCGTCGATGACGCGGCTGGCGGAAATGCTGTTCTCGGACATGCGGGATCCTCTCGTCGGTTCGGTACGACCCCACCGTAGGCAGACGTCACCGGTTCGTGGCCAGGGCTGTCCGCTCCCCGCGTAGCCGGGCCCCGGTCGGTCCGTCCCGGCGCCGAGGGTCTGCCGGTCCCCCGCCAGCGCCCGCAGATACGCGGCGAAGCCCCGTTCGGCCCGGCCCACGCTCCGGCCCGACGTCAGCACGCGGACCCGGTCCGTGGCGAGCACGCGGTGCCCGCGCGCCCGCACCGCCGCCGCCAGGCGGACGTCCTCGCCGTGCGGCAGCGGCCGGAAGCCCCCGCACGCGGTGTAGACGTCGGCGCGGACGCCCAGGTTCGCCGCGTGCACGTGGGGGTGCCCCTCCTCGAGGCGGTGCAGGGCGTGCCAGCGCCGCAGAACGCCGGCGGGCAGGTCCCGCTGGTCCGGCTCCACGGTGCCCAGCAGCAGCTCCGTCCCGCACCCGGCCGCGCCGAGGTGGCCGGTGAGCCAGTGGGCGGGCACCGCGCTGTCGGCGTCGGTCGACACGATCCAGGTGCGGTCCCCGGCAGCTCCGGCGGCGCGCACCGCGGCGGCCCGTGCGGCCCCGGCGGTGCCCCAGGTCCCGGCGACGACGTCCACCCCCGCCGTCGCGGCGATCCGGGCGCTGCCGTCGGTGCAGCGGTCCAGGGCCACGACGACGTCCAGCCGCACCCGCGGCCGGGCCGTCCGCAGCAGCTCGGCCGCGTCCTGCACCGTGGCCAGGCACCGGCCGAGCAGCCGTTCCTCGTTGCGGACCGGGACCACGACGACCACGCGCTCCATCCCGCTCAGCACGTGCCGTCACCGGGGACCCGGCGGGCACCCCGTCCGAAGACCTCCAGCAGGAAGTCCCGTTCCGTGTGGCTCAGCAGGCATCCGAAGCGGGCGTCCGCGTGCACGGCCGCGTGCACGTCGGCCGCGTCGAGCGGCCAGCCCTCGACCGGGTGGCGCCAGTGGCACAGCAGGAGGTGGCCGTCCGCCTCGAGGGTCCCGGCCACCCGGTCGAGGAGACCGGTCAGCTGCGCGGCGTCGAGGAAGTAGCCGGTCTCGGAGAGCACCACGAGGTCGAACGTGCCGGGCGGCCACTGCTCGGGGAGCCGGCGCTGCTCGACCCGTACGCCGGGACGATCCGCCAGCCGGTGCCGGGCGCGTTCGGCCGCGACGCCGCTCGCGTCCGCGGCCAGCACGGAATCCGCCCGGTCCGCGAGCTCGGCGGTCAGGGCGCCGAGGGAGCAGCCGACCTCCAGGGCACGGCGGTACCGGGACCGGGGCAGGGCGGCCAGGGTCACGGAGCGCTTGCGCCGTTCGTACCAGGAGGAGTCGACGCGCCACGGGTCTCCGTCCCCCCGGTGGACCTCGTCGAACACGGCGGCGGGGTCGGGCGCGCCGCCCGGCCGCGGCGTCACGAAGAAGTGCTCGGCCGGGCGGCGGAAGCGTGCCAGCACGTGCGGGCCCAGGAGGACCTCGTCGCCCGGGGCCGGGGACAGCGGCAGCACCTGCGAGGCGTGCGCGGCCAGCGCACGGTCCTTGGCCCGGCGGGCCGCGCCGTCCAGGGCCAGGACCCGGACCCCGTGCGGGGGCAGGTCCTCGGGCCCGCCCCAGTGCCACAGCCAGACGGGGTACTCGAGGCACTCGACACCGTGGGCCGCGGCGGCCGCCCGAGCGGCCCGGCCCAGGACCTCGTGGTCGACATGCCCGTCGTCGCCCCAGGGGGCGGCGAGCACGCCCCGCCGCCCGGCGGCGGCCCACGCCGCGGCCTCGGCCACGGGTGCGCGCAGCGCCTCGCCCGCGGCGTCCAGGGCTCCGTCGGCCAGCCCCAGCAGCTCGGGAGCCACACCGTCGGCCAGGAACTCCGTGGCCGCCGCGCACTCGGCCCGGCGCACGCGGGCGAGATCGGCGGGCGTCCGGGTCGGGGACAGTGGGTGCGAGCGCTCGCCCAGGGTCGCCACGACCACCCGCACCCGGGCTCCCGCCCGGGACGCGAGCGAGATCAGCCCGCCCGCGCCGAGGCTCTCGTCGTCGGGGTGGGCGGCGAGGACCACGAGGCGGTCGATCCCGTCGAGCCCGAGCGGACGCGCCGCCCGCAGGCGCGGCGCCTGCGCCCACACCGGCTCGGGGGTGCCCGGCTCCCGGTGGTCGAAGCTCACCACGGACGGTCCCCGGCGGCGCCCCCGAGCAGCGCGCGCCCCAGCGCGGCGGCGTCCCGCTGGGCGTGCTCCTGCCGGACGTACACCTGCAGGGCGCTCACCCGGCGGACGTGCTCGGGGGCGCCGGTGAGCGGGCCCGGCCCGGTGGCGGCCGACACCTCCCCGACCACGGCCTCCGCGGCACGGGCGACCACCCGCCGGGTGCGCAGGGCCAGGACCGCGCCGCGCTCCCCGCCGGCCCGGCCTGCGTCGACCTGCTCCGCCGCCGTGCGCAGCGCAGTGCGGGCGGAGTGGAGGCGTGCGTCGACGGTGCCGAGCGCGGCGTGGCCCAGCTGGTCGAGCGGTCGCCGCCCCGGCTCGCGGCGGCGCACGGCGTCGTCCCACAGGAGGTCGGCGACCCCGGCCGCGCCGCCGTACCAGCACGCGGCCACGCCGATCCCGCCCCACGCGAAGCCGGGGCGCTCCAGGTACCACCCGTCCTCCCCGACCGGCACGGCCGGCACCGCCGTGCACCGCACGCCGCCGGTCGGCACGTCCCCCAGCCCGGCCGGCCGCCACTCCAGCGTGCTCCCCGGGACCACTCCGGGGTGGGCGAGGTCCACGACGAAGGCCCGGCGGCGCCCGGTTCCCGTGCTCGCGGTGACGACGGCGCGGTCGAGGTGCGCGGCGAGCGAGCACCAGGCCTTGCTGCCCGTGAGCTCCCAGCCACCGGGCCCGCGGCGGGCCGCGAGCTCGTGACCGGGAGCCTCGGCCGCCCACACGCCCCACGCGGCGGGCAGACCGGCGAGCTCCTCCAGCCCGGCCTGGCGCAGGACGGCGAGGGCGTCCAGGTGCGGCTCCACGACGCGGGCGAGGGACAGGTCGAGCCGGGCGAGCTCGGAGAGCCGCAGCCACAGCTGCCCGGTGCGGCCGGCGCCGGGAACGGGGAGCTCCTCGCCGAGGGCACGGGCCACGCGCAGAGCCTGGGCCAGGGCACCCGGCCGGGCCTCGCGCAGGGCCGCCGCGGCCTCCCGGGCACTCTCGGGACCGGTGGCGTGACGGGGGTGCGGAGGGGGCATGCGGTGTCCATCGGTCGGCGACATGGGGATGATCAGCCTACGGCCTGCCCGCCGGCCCCCGCCCGGTCCCGGCTCCGCGCACCGAGGTCCGGGCAGCAGGGGCCGGGAGGGCCCGGCCGGGCCGGTTCAGTAGGGCCGCTGGGACGGATCGACCTGCTCGATCCACGCGAGCACCCCGCCCTCGAGGTGCGCCGCGTCGGTGTGCCCCGCGGCCCGCAGCAGCCGCAGCGCCCGTTCGGAGCGGGCGCCCGCCTTGCAGTGCAGCAGCACCCGGCGGCCCGGGTCGATCCGCGCGAGGGCCTCGCCGGACTCGAACTGTCCGAGCGGGACCGGCCGCGCGCCGGGGATCGCCGCGAGGCGGGCCTCGTAGGGCTCCCGGACGTCGACCAGCTCGAAGTCCGTCTCGCCGCGCTCGCGCGCCGCCAGGAGCTCCGCGAGCTCCCCGGCCGTGACGGTCGGGACGGCCTCCGGCACCGGACCGGGGCTCGGCGCGGAGCGGGCGGGGGTGCCGTCGCCGGTCCCCGCGAGGGCCGTCACGGGCGCGCGGCCCGGCGTGGGCGCGAGCGGGATCTCCCACCACCGGGCCGAGAGGGCGTCGTAGGTGGCCACCCTGCCGAGCATCGTGGTGCCGATCCCGGTGACGAGCTTGACGGCCTCGACCGCCATGGCGGTGCCCAGCAGGCCCGGCAGGACGCCGAGCACCCCCGCCTCGGCGCAGTCGGGCACGGACCCCGGGGCCGGCGGCACGGGATAGAGGTCCCGGTACGTCGGTCCGTGGGCGGCCCAGAACACCGAGTACTGGCCGTCGAAGCGCAGGATGGAGCCCCACACGTGCGGCAGACCGGTCAGCTCGCAGGCGTCGGAGAGGAGGTAGCGGCTCCCGAAGTTGTCCGTGCCGTCCAGGACGAGGTCGTAGGCTGCCAGGAGGTCCACGGCGTTGCCGGCCGTGAGCCGCTCGCGGTGCTCGACCACCCGCACCAGCGGGTTGAGGTCGGCGATCCGCGCGGCCGCGGATCGCGTCTTGGGCACGCCGAGGGTCCCCTCCCCGTGGATCACCTGGCGCTGCAGGTTGGAGGCGTCCACGACGTCGTCGTCGACGACCCCGAGGGTCCCCACCCCCGCGGCGGCGAGGTAGAGCAGCGCCGGCGAGCCGAGTCCGCCCGCGCCCACGCACAGCACCCGGGCGTTCTTCAGCCGCCGCTGGCCCTCCTCCCCGATCTGGGGCACGGTGAGGTGACGGGCGTAGCGGCGCAGCTCGGCCTCGGTGAGCGCGGCCGCGGGTTCGACGAGCGGGTCCAGGTCCACGGTGCTCAGGCGTCCAGCCCGACCCACTCGGTGGAGCCGTCGGCGAACAGCTGCTCCTTCCAGATGGGCACCTCGGTCTTGATCCGGTCCACGAGCGCGTCGCACGCGGCGAACGCGAGCTTGCGGTGGGCGGCGGCGACGGCCGCCTCCAGGGCGGAGTCCCCGATCCCCAGGTGGCCGATCCGGTGGGCGGCCCAGATCCGCACGCCCGGGAACTCCTCGGCGACCCGGCGGGCCACGTCCTCGATGGCCCGGTCCGCGCCGGGGTGGCAGGTGTAGTCGAGGCTGGTGACGGGGCGGCCGCCGTCGTGGTCGCGGATGACGCCGCTGAAGCTGACCACGGCGCCGGTGCGCTCGTCCTGCACCGCCGCCACGGCCCGGGCGTGGTCGAGCGGTTCGTCGGTGACGAAGGCGCCGATCACGGCCGTCTGCGCCTGGACGGGTCCGGGTGTGCTCATCGGTCGGTCTCCTCGTGCGGTCGGGGGTCGTGGCGGGGCCCGTCGTGACCGCGGTCGAGCCGGCCCTCGAGCTGGTCGCAGACGTGGTCGAGGAGCGGTTCGAGCACCTTCAGCCCGTCCCACACACCGCCGGTGGAGCCGGGGAGGTTGACCACGAAGGTGTGCCCGCTGACCCCGGCGTGACCGCGGCTGAGGACCGCCAGCGGCGTGGTCCGGCGGCCCTCGGCCCACAGGGCCGCCATGACGCCGGGCAGCTCACGGTCCAGGAAGGGCCGGGTGACCTCCGGCGTGAGGTCGTCCGGGGCGAGACCCGTCCCCCCGCTGGTCACGATCACCCGGGGACGGTCCTGCGGGGCGCGCGCCACGAGCAGCCGCTCGAGCTCGGCGCGGACGTCCTCGCCGTCGGCCACCACGAACGGACCTTCGACCTCGAAGCCGTGCGAGCCGAACCAGTCGGCCGCGATCCGCCCGCTGCGGTCCTGGTAGAGCCCGGCGGCGGCGCGCGTGGAGGCGACGATGACGGCGGCGCCCCTCACGCGGCGTCCCCGCCGGTCCGCGCCCAGTCCCCGGACGCGCCGCCGGACTTCGCGAGCACCCGGACCCGGTCGATCTCGGCGAGCTTGTCCACGGCCTTGATCATGTCGTAGAGCGTCAGGGCCGCCACCGAGGCCGCCGTCAGCGCCTCCATCTCCACGCCCGTCACCCCGCGGGTCCGCACCGTCGCGGTGATCCGCACGCCGTCCGTCAGGCGCTCGAAGTCCACCGTCACCCTGCTGATCGGCAGCGGGTGGCACAGCGGCACGAGGTCCGGGGTCCGCTTGGCCGCCATGATCCCCGCCACCCGGGCCACCGGCAGGGCGTCCCCCTTGGGGAGGTCCGCGGCGAAGACCTGCTCGACGACGTCGGGGCGGGTGCGCAGCGTGGCCGTCGCGGTGGCCTCACGGGTGGTGACGGCCTTGCCCGACACGTCCACCATGTGCGCGGACCCGTCCGCCCGCACGTGCGTGAGTCCCTGCTGCTGATCGGTCATGTCGGTTCGGTCCCTTCGGCTCTCCCGGACGGTGCGTCCCTCCCCATTCTGGACCACGGATCCCGGAAGCGAGGTCCCCGGACCACGGCGTCCGGGGCTCGTGCGCGGCGGCGCACCGCCGCGTCATGGCCTGGTCCCTCACCCGGGGCGGTGCTAGCTTGGCGGGACGCGACCAGGGGCCGCCGACGCCGCCGGCACCACGAGCAGGACGCGGCCGCGGGCCGGGTCACCGACGACCACGGCCTCGAGCTGCACCCCGACCCCGACCTGCACCTCGACCTCGACCTCGACCTCGACCTCGACCTCGACACCATGACGGAGGACACGATGACGGACACCCACGGCCACGACGTGGAGGAGCTGGCGGCCAACAGGTGCTGGGAGCTGCTGCGGGACGCCGGTGTCGGCCGCCTCGCGGTGTGGGTGGAGGACCACCCGGACATCTTCCCCGTCAACTTCGTGGTGGACCACGGGACCCTCGTCTTCCGCTCGGCCGAGGGGACGAAGCTCGCGTCCGCCCTGACCGACGTCCCGGTGGCGGTGGAGACCGACGGGTACGACGAGTCCTCCGCGGAGGCGTGGAGCGTGGTGGTCAGGGGCCGCGCCGAGCGCATCCAGCAGGTCCAGGAGCTGACGGACACCCTCGACCTGCCGCTCTTCCCGTGGCAGGCGGGCCGGAAGGGCATCTTCGTCCGGGTCGTGCCGGACTCCGTGACCGGGCGCCGGTTCCCGGTCGCGGACCCGGGGGTGTGGCGCACCCCGTGGTCGCAGGTGCGGCGCGCCCCGGACGAGTGAGCGCCGGGTCCGCGCGGCCGGACCGGCTGATCCGCTGCCCGTCCGGCGATCTGCTGCTCGACGTGCGCGACGACGGCCCCGTGGACGGGGAGCCGGTGCTCCTGCTGCACGGCTTCCCCCAGGACGGCACGAGCTGGTCGCGGGTGGCGTCCGTCCTGCACGCCGCGGGTCTGCGCACGCTCGTGCCCGACCAGCGGGGCTACGCCCCCGGGGCTCGACCCGCCGGGCGGCGGGCCTACCGGCTCGAGCTGCTCGTCCGGGACGCCGTGGCGCTGCTCGACGCCGCGGGGCTGGAGCGGGCGCACGTCGTCGGCCACGACTGGGGCGGGATCGTCGCCTGGGCCCTCGCGGCGCAGCACCCGGAGCGGACGGCGTCCCTCACCGTGGCCTCCGTCCCGCACCCCCGCGCCCTGGCCCGCTCCCTGACCCGGTCGCCGCAGGCGCTGCGCTCCGCCTACGTCGCGGCCTTCCAGCTTCCCCGCCTCCCGGAGTCGCTGCTCGGTCCGCGCCTCGAGGACCTGCTGCGCCGCTCCGGCCTGCCCGCGGCGGAGGCCGCCCGCTGCGCCGCCCGGATGCGGGAGCCCGGTGCGCTCACCGGGGCCCTGAACTGGTACCGCGCCCTGCCGCTGTCCGGGCTGCGCACCGGGCCCGTCGACGTACCGACCACGTACGTGTGGGGCAGCCGGGACGCAGCCCTGGGCCGGCGGGCCGCGGAGCTGACGGCCGAGCACGTCCGGGGCCCCTACCGGTTCGTGGAGCTCGACGCGGGCCACTGGCTGCCGGAGACGCGGGCCGGGGAGCTGGCCGGTCTGGTGCTCGAGCGCGCCGGCCGGGTCGTGGCGTAGCCGCTCAGTCCCGCCGCGCGGGCCCCTCGGCCGAGGCGTCCTCGCGCAGGCTCCTCGGAGTCCCCGCGATGCGCAGCGCGGCCTGGATCGCCAGGAGCGCGAACGCCGCGTAGTAGATCCCCACGGACGGGTAGAGCTGGGGGACCGTGCCGTTCCAGCCGACCAGGGACAGCACGAACAGGACGGCGCCGGCCGCGAGCACCGCGAGGTGCGCGGTGCCGTAGGCGCCCGGCTCGCCGCGGCGGGCGAGGAAGACCGCCAGGACGGCGAAGAAGATCGGGAAGACCATCTGACCCACCACGGTGATGCCGTGCTGGTGGTACTCGTAGCGGCCGAGCGCCTGGATGACGGCGGTGGCGGCGAGGAGCAGCGGGGCGAGCAGGGACGTCATGAGGACCTGTTCTGTGCGATCGTCCGGGCGGGGGCGCGAACCAGTCTAGCGAGCGGCGCCGGCACCACCGCGGCGTCCCCGGATCCGGCGCCCGGGTCGGGTCCGGCAGCGGTCCGGCCCGGCAGCGGTCCGGCCCGGCAGCCGTTCGGCCCGGCAACGGCCGGGACCAGCAGGGGCCGGTCCTGCAGGGGCGGGACCAGCGGCGGATCAGTCCAGCAGCAGCAGCTCCACCGGAGTCCCGGCCGGCAGCTCGGCCTCGCCCGGCGGCACGAGCGCGAGGGCGTTGGCGCGGGCGGCCGCGGCCAGCAGGTGGGAGCCCGGCCCGCCCGCCGTCCGCACCGTGGCGCCGTCCCACACGGCCCGGCGGACCTGGGTCCGGCCGGGCAGCGGCCGGACGGGCTCCGCGAGGGGCCCCGTGCGGCGGGCCCGCGGCGCGGGGGACCCGACGACCTCCGTCAGGGCGGGGCGCAGGAACATCTCGAAGGAGACGAGGGTGCTCACGGGATTGCCGGGCAGGCAGACGAAGGGGACGCCGTGGACCAGCGCGAGCCCCTGGGGCCCACCGGGCTGCATCGCGACGTGCACGAACTCGCCGTGGGGCTCCAGCACCTGCCGGACCACCTCGTAGGCGCCCTCGCTGACCCCGCCGGAGGAGACGAAGAGGTCGGGCCGCCCGTCCGCGTCCTCGGCCAGGCGCGCGGCGAAGGCTCCGGGGTCGTCGGACACCAGGTGGGCCCCGGCCACCTCCACGCCCGCCTCCGCGAGCTGGGCGCCCAGGATGGCCGCGTTCGCGTCGAAGATCTGGGCGGGGCCGCGCTCGGCGCCGGGGGCCACGACCTCGTCGCCCGTCGTGTAGACCACGGCCCGCGGGCGGGCGCGAACGGGCAGCTCCGCGCGCCCCAGGGCGGCCGCGAGACCGATCCGGGCGGGCGTCAGCCGCCGGCCCGCGACCAGTGCCGTGTCGCCCTCGGCGACGTCCTCCCCCGCCCGGCGGACGAACCGCCCGGCCGGCTGGCCGACCGGGAGCCGCAGCAGGGACCCCGGCTCCGGGAAGCCCCCCGGCAGCGCCTCCTCGACGGGCACCACCGCGTCGGCGCCCGTCGGCAGCGGGGCACCGGTCATCACGGGGGCCGCCTCCCCCGCGCCCAGCGGACCGGGCACGCGGCCGGCGGGCACGGGGGCGACGACGACGAACGACGCGAGCCCGTCGTCCCCCCGCGCCGCCCGGCTGTCGGCGGCGCGGATCGCGAAGCCGTCCATCTGCGAGTTGTCGAAGGGCTGCAGGCTGAGGGGCGCCACGAGGTCCTCGGCCAGGACCCGGCCCAGCGCGTCGCCCAGGAGGACGGTCTCCACCCGCGCCCCCAGGTCCCGCAGGGCGTCCACGACCGCACGGCGGTGCTCGTCGACGCTGCGGACCGGGTGCTGCGTGTGCCTGCTCATCCCCCCAGCGTAGGTGCCGGGACGGGCCGGTCCTGGCAGGATCGGTGCCATGACGGGACAGGACGTGGAGCACACGCCGGACGGCCGCTGGATCGTGGTGGACGGCCGGCGGTGGCGCCGCCAGGACCCCGGGCTGCCCGCGGACGTCGCGGCCCGGCTGACGTCCCACCTGGGCCGGGCCCGCGCGGCCGTGCGCACGGTGCGGCGGGACGGCACGGAGGAGGAGCTGCGAGCCGTGCGGGACCGGGTGGGGCTCGCCAAGCTGGGCCTGGGCGAGCGCGGCACGCCGTGGTGGGAGCAGTCGCCCGCGGAGCGGGAGGCCCGGTGGACGGGAGCGCTCGCGCAGCTGGACGCGCTGGCCCCGCCGGAGTCGGTGTGACGCCGGGCGGGACGCACGGCATTCTCGGCATGCAGGGGACTGATTAGACTGGGCGGACCAGCCCGGCGCGGGGACACCCTGCGCGCCGGACGAGACCACCGAGGCGGTGACATGAGCGTTTCCCTGGGGCTTCCGCAGGTCCGCAGTGCCGGTCCGGCGCCCAGCGGCGCGCCGCGAGAGGCCGGGCTCGTGGACCGCCACGGCCGCCGCGCCACCGACCTGCGGCTGTCGGTCATCGACAAGTGCAATCTGCGCTGCACCTACTGCATGCCCGCCGACGGCCTGCCCTGGCTGCCCGCGGCGCAGCTCATGAGCCCGGCGGAGATCGTGCGGATTGTGGACGTCGCCGTCGCACAGCTGGGGGTGGCCGAGCTGCGCCTGACCGGCGGAGAGCCCCTGGTCCGCCGCGACCTCGAGGACATCGTCGCCGGCATCCGGGTCGCCCACCCGGACCTGCCGATCTCGCTGACCACCAACGGCATCGGCCTGGCCGCCCGCGCCGCGGCCCTGGCTCAAGCGGGGCTGACCCGGATCAACATCTCCCTGGACAGCCTGTGCGCCGAGACCTTCCGGGCGCTGGCTCGCCGCGACCGTCTCGCCGACGTCCTGGCCGGGGCCGAGGCCGCGGCCGCGGCCGGCCTGACCCCGGTGAAGATCAACGCGGTGCTCATGCGCGGGGTCAACGACCACGAAGCCCCCGAACTGCTCGCCTGGGCGCTGGAGCGCGGCTTCGCCCTGCGCTTCATCGAGCAGATGCCGCTGGACGCCGACCACGGCTGGACCCGGGAGGACATGGTCACCGCCGCCGAGATCCGGGACCGGCTCGCCGGCCGGTTCCGGCTCGCCCCGCACCCGGGGCGGCGCGACGGCGCCCCGGCCGAGCTGTGGGACGTCCACCCCGCGACCGCGGCCGGCACCGAGCCCCGCGACGTCGGCGCCCGCGCGACCCCCACGGGGGTCAGCACGGAGGCCGGCACCGGGGCCACCGCCGCGGCCGCCGCGGTGCGCTCCGGCGGCGCGGACGTGCCCCTGGGGACGGTCGGCATCATCGCCTCGGTGACGGAGCCCTTCTGCGCCGACTGCAAGCGCACCCGGATCACCGCCGAGGGCCGGATCCGGTCCTGCCTGTTCTCCCACGAGGAGGTCGAGCTCCTGCCCCTGCTGCGGGCCGGCGCCTCGGACACCGAGCTCGCCGACCGGTGGCGGGCCGCGATGTGGCTCAAGCCGGCCGCCCACGGCATGGACCACGTGGGCCTGGACTCCGCCGACTACGTCCAGCCGGAGCGCTCGATGAGCGCGATCGGAGGCTGAGGCACGTGCTCGTGCGCTACTTCGCCGCCGCCCGCGCCGCCGCCGGCACCGACAGCGAGTCCCTGCCGCTCGAGGGGCCCGCCCCCGCCCGCCGGGAGGTCGAGGAGCTGCTGGCCCGGCGGCACCCGCACCCGCCGCCCGGTCAGCCGCCGCTGGCGGAGGTCCTGGCCCGCTCCAGCTACCTGCTCGACGGCGTGGCCTGCCCCGACCCGCACACCCCCGTCCACGACGACGCGGTGCTCGACGTCCTGCCGCCCTTCTCGGGCGGATGAGCCCGTGCACGACCCCGGCGGCTCCCCCGGCTTCCACGCCGTGGTCCTGGCAGGTGGTCGCTCCTCCCGCCTGGGCGGCCGCCCCAAGGCCCGGCTGCGGCAGGGGGGACGCACCCTCCTGGAGCTCACGCTGGACACGGTCCGGGAGGCGGCGGGCGTCGTCGTCGTCGGGCCCCCGGACTTGGCCGTCCCCGAGGGCGTGCTGCGGACCCGTGAGGACCCGCCGTTCTCCGGGCCGGCCGCGGGCATCGCCGCCGGCCTGCGCCTCCTCGACGGACTCCCCCGCGCGGACTGGACCATGACCCTGGCGTGCGACATGCCCGGGGTCGCGCGGGCCGTGCCCCGCCTGCTGGACGCCGCCCGAGAGGATCCGGACGCCGCGGGCTACGTCTGCGTCCCGCCCGACGGGCGCCGCCAGCCCCTCGCGGCGCTCTACCGGAGCGACGTGCTGCACGGGGCGTACGCGGGCCGGGACGCCACGGACCGTTCGGTGTCCTCGTTCGTGCGCGACCTCCCGCTCCGGGACGTCACCGTCCCCCAGGACGCCACCGCGGACGTGGATACGTGGGACGATGTGCAGAGGCACCACCTGACCTGACCACGAGCGGGCGGTCCCACCGCCCGGGAGGAGCAGCGCATGCCCAAGGACCTGAGCCCGTCCGAGAACGAGACCCTGGAGCAGTGGCTCGCGGCGGTGCGCGCGGCCCTGGACGTGCCCGACGCAGGCCTCCCCATGGACGCCGTGCTGGGCCTGACCGGGCGGATCGCCCACAGCACCGTCCGCCCGGCCGTCCCGCCCACCGCCTACCTGCTCGGCTACCACGTGGGCCGTGCCGCGGCCGCGGGCGAGGACGAGCAGCGGGTCCTGGACCGCGCCCTGCAGACCGTCGGCGACCTCGTCCCCGCCGACCGCCGAACCCCCGAGGAGAACTGATGTCCGGACTTCCCCTGCCCCACGACACCAACAGCCCGTACACGCACGCGCTGCCCGTCATCGAGGACGACAGCGACACGCCCGCGGCCGCACCGGAGGAGGTCGAGACCGTCCACGACGCCGAGTGGCACCGGGCGCGGCAGTACTCCTACGAGATCGCCACCGCGCTGCCGAGCCACTGGCTGCCGCTCCAGGAGGCGCTCGGCGGGGTCCTGGCCGAGGACGTCACCGCCCCGATCCCGGTCCCGCACTACGCCTCCTCGGCCATGGACGGCTACGCCGTGGCCGGCCCCCAGCCGTGGACCGTGGTCTACCCCGAGCCCGTGGAGACGGACCCCCGCAAGATGCTGACGATCCCGCCGAACGAGCTCTACCGCCCGGTGCTCAACCTGGAGCCGGGGCAGGCCACGCGCATCGTCACGGGTGGGCTCGTCCCCGCCGGGGCTCGGGCCGTGCTACGGGACGAGTACGCGGTCCTGGCCGAGGAGGGCACGGTGCTGACCATCGCCGCCCACGCCCCCTCGGCCGAGGACATCCCCTACGGGCAGAACATCCGCCGCACCGGCGAGGAGGTGTCTGCCGGGGACGTCATCCTGCACGGCGAGTGCCTGCTCAACCCCGCGCACATCGCCTTCGCCGCGATCAGCGGCCACGACATGCTCCCCGTCCGCCGCCGTCCCCGCGTGACCATCCTGCTCACGGGCAGCGAGGTCGTGGAGGACGGGATCCCCGAGCCCGGCCAGGTCCGTGACGCCTTCGGCCCGCAGCTGCCCACGTTCGTGGAGATGCTGGGCGGGTCCGTGGACCAGCTCCGGCGCGTGGAGGACACCGCCAAGGCGATGCTCTCCGCCCTCACGGAGGCGCCCTCGGGCATGGCCTCGGTGCTCGACGCACGCACCGAGGTGGTCATCACCACGGGCGGGACCGGGCACTCGGACGCCGACCACGTCCGTTCCGCGCTGCAGGAGCTCGGGGCCGTCTTCCTGCTCGACGGCCTCGCCCAGCGCCCGGGCCATCCCACGTTCCTGGCGCGGCTGCCCGAGGACGGCCCGTTCGTCGTCGGCCTGCCCGGCAACCCGCTGGCGGCGATGACCAGCATGTTCACGGTGGCCCAGCCGCTGCTGGCCAAGCTGCACGGCGACCCGGCCCCGGCCACGCGCACCCTGACCGCGGCCGAGGAGCTGCCGGGCCAGCAGGTCACCGGCCTGGTGCCCGGCTACGTCCAGGAGGGACGGGTCTCCCCCCGGCACCGGGTCGGGGCGAACATGCTGCGCGGGCTCGCGCACGCGGACGTCATCATCGTGGTCCCGCCGGGCGGCGTGGCCGCCGGGCAGGACGTCGAGGTGGTCCCCCTGCCCTGGCGCTGAGCCGGCACCGCACGGCGTGGGCCCGGATCCGCACGGCGGTGTCCGGGCCCGCGCCGTGCCCGCGCCGGGCCCGTCCCACGGCCCGGATCAGGCCGTCGCGAAGAGCACCAGCGCGCCCAGCACGAACACCGAGGAGGCCGCGAGCGCGCAGGCGAACTCCACGACGATGCCCAGGCCCGCCGCCTTGAGACCCACCCAGCTCGAGTCCAGGGCCGCCCGGAGGTCGCGCTGGCGGGCGGTCTCGCTCAGCAGCAGACCCACGAAGAACCCCACGAGGATCCCGACGACCGGGATGACGAACAGCCCCACCACGGCGCCGGCCGCCGCGTAGAGGAGGGAGCGGTTGGGGATCTGCCGTCGCTTCAGCCGGGTCCCGGTGAGCACGGCACCCGCGGCCATCCCGGCGATCGCCAGCACGGAGCCGAGGGCCAGCACGGTCCACCCCTCGACGGCCTGAACCGTGAGCGCCCACACGAGCAGCCCCACCACGATCAGGATCGAGCCGGGCAGCACCGGCACGACGACGCCGAGGCACCCGACGACGAGCAGGACGGCGGTCAGGAGGGTCACGAGGATCTCGGCGGTCACGTTCTCATCGTAGGCGCCGGACCGGGTTGTGCCGCGAGGGAGCGCGGACCGGGGCTGGCGCGCCCCTCTGTCCGGGCCCGGACGGCTGCCACCGTCCGGGCGGCCTCGCCCGGCCCCCGGTCAGCCGGCGGTCCGCCGGCTCCGCGAGAGCCCGCGCAGGGCGCTGCGGGCCGCGTGGTACCCCGCCATGCCGTGCACCCCGCCGCCCGGCGGCGTCGACGACGAGCACAGCAGCACGCCCGGCACGCCCGTGGCGTAGGGGTCGGCCTGCACCGCGGGCCGGAACACCTGCTGCAGCCCGTCCAGGGCCCCGCCCCCGATGTCCCCGCCCACGAGGTTCGCGTTCCACGCCTCCAGCCGGGACGGCGGGGTGTCCACGCGCCCGAGGACCCGGTCGCGGACGCCGGGGGCGAAGCGCTCGATCTGGTCGAGCACCCGCTCCCCCGCCCGGGGGTCGTCGCACCCGTGGGGGACGTGGGCGTAGGCCCACAGCACCTGCTGCCCGGCGGGCGCCCGGGAGGGGTCGGCCGCGCCCTGCTGGGCCACGAGCACGAACGGTCGCTCCGGCAGCCGGCCGGCGCGGGCCCCGGTCTCGGCGGCGCCGATCTCCGCGAGCGTCCCGCCCAGGTGCACGGTGCCGGCGCCCGCCACGTCCGGGTCGCGCCACGGCACGGGCCCGTCCAGCAGGAGGTCCACCTTGTAGCAGGCCGACCCGTAGCGCCACCGGGCCAGCGCCCGCCGGTACCGGCCCGGGAGCTCGAGCCCGCCCAGGCCCAGCACCTGCCGGGGCGTGAGGTCCAGCAGGACCACGTCGGCCGGCCGCACCTGGGCGAGGTCCGTCACCGGGGAGTCCAGGACCACCCGGCCGCCGTGCTCCTCGAGGTCGGCCACGAGGGCGCCGACCACCGCCTGGGACCCGCCGCGGGCGACCGGCCACCCCGTGGCGTGGGCCGCGGCGCCGAACAGCGTCCCGAAGGCGGAGGTCAGCGCGTGGCGCGGAGGCAGGACCGCGTGCGCGGCGGAGCCGGCGAAGAGTCCCCGGGCCTGCTCGGTGCGGAACAGCGCCCGCGCCGTGGCCGCGGCGGGCCACGGCGCACGGAGGCCGAAGGACGCCAGGGCCAGCGGGTGCTCGGGCACGCGCACGAGCGGTCCGAGCACCGCCTCGACGGTCTCCTCCCAGCGCTCCACCACGCCCCGGTGCAGCGCGGACCAGGCCCGGCCGTCCGGGCCCAGCCCCGCCGCGGTGCGCTCGAGCGAGCGGTGCAGCAGCCCCGGGGGGCCGTCGTCGAGCGGGTGCGCGGCGACGACCGGCGGGTGCAGCCACTCGAGGCCGTGCCGGTGCAGGCCCAGCTGCGTGAACAGCGGGCTGGCAACCCCGAAGGGGTGCACGGCGGAGCCGAGGTCCACCACGGTGCCGGCGCCGAGCACGTCCGAGGAGCGTGCCGCACCCCCGGGGGCCCCTGCCGCCTCGTGGACCGTGACGTCGAGGCCCGCGCGGGCCAGGACCACGGCCGCGGCCAGCCCGTTGGGCCCCGAGCCGACGACCGCGGCCGTTCCCTGCACGGCCCCCGGCCTACTCCGCCAGTGCGCTGCGCATGGTCCGCAGCGCCACGGACAGGGACGCGAGCTCCGTGGCGGTCTCGTCCGTGTCCTCGGACTCGATCTCCTCCAGCACCTCCCGCAGCCGGCCCAGGCGGGACTCGTTGTTCGACTCCCACGCCCGCACCTTCTCCCGCGCGTCCTGCCCCGGCGCCTCGAGCGCCTGGTCGGCGAGCGCCACCAGGGTCGCGTAGACGTCCTCCCGCATCGACATCCGCGCGAGGTTCTCCCAGCGGGTGGTCTGCGGCAGGCCGGTGATGCGGCTGAGCAGGCTGTCGATGCGGTAGCGGTCGTAGAGCCGGAAGTAGACCTTGGCGATGGTCTTGATCTGCTCCTCGTCGAGGCCGCCGTCCTCCGCGACCGCCTCACCGGAGGCGTGGGCGAGGCGTGCGACGTCGAGCAGGGCGAACGCGTCCAGGAGCTGCGACCACTCCGTGGCCAGCGGCCCGGGGACGCCCTGGCGCTCGGCGGCCTCGGCCTGCGAGTCGACCCGCTGCCGGGAGTTCTCCCCGAGCAGCTTGTCCTCGAGGAACCGGATGTCCACGGTGGGCTTGTACCGGTCGATGACCTCGGCGACCGGGTGGGCGGTCTCCTGCCGGTTGATGAGCCAGCGCACCACACGGTCCAGCAGCCGGCGCATGTCCAGGAACATCCGGTCCCACATCTCGGTGGGCACGTCCGCGGGCAGCTCCCGGTGCTGGAGGGCGTAGCGGTCGATCTCGTAGATCTGCACCGCCGCCACGAAGGCCCGGGCCACCTCCACGGTCTCGCACCCGGTCTCCTCGAGCACCCGGTAGACGAAGGGGATGCCGCCGTAGTTGATCATCTGGTTGGCCACCACCGTGCCGATGATCTCGGCGCGCAGGGGGTGGGTGCCGACGAGCTCGCCGAAGCGGTCCGTGATCTGCTCCGGGAAATAGGCCCCCAGGACCTCGTCGAACCACGGGTCCTCGGCGAGGCCCCCCTCGACCAGGGCCTCCGAGAGCTGGATCTTGGCGTAGGCCGCCAGCACGGACAGTTCCGGCGAGGTCAGCCCGTGGCCGTCGCGGACCCGCTCGCGCAGCTCCTCGTCGGAGGGCAGGAACTCGATCTCGCGGTCGAGGTCGGCGGTCTCCTCGAGCCAGTGCATGAACCGGATGTAGGCCTCGCTGAGGTTCCGCACGCGCGCCCGCTCGGTGGTGAGCAGCACGTTCTGCGCCGTGTTCGTCTCGAGGACGAGCCCGGCGACCTCGTCGGTCATGGCCTCGATGAAACCGGCGCGCTCCTCCGCGGAGAGCTCTCCGGCGACGACCATGCGGTCCACCAGGATCTTGATGTTGACCTCGCGGTCGGAGGACTCCACGCCGCCCGAGTTGTCGATCGCGTCCGAGTTGATCAGCACCCCGTTCAGCGCGGCCTCGACCCGGCCGAGCTGGGTGCAGCCCAGGTTGCCGCCCTCGCCGACGACCTTGGCCCGCAGGTCCCGGCCGTCGACACGGATCGCGTCGTTGGCCTTGTCCCCCACGTCCGTGGCGGACTCCAGCGCCGACTTCACGTACGTGCCGATGCCGCCGTTGTACAGCAGGTCGGCGGGTGCCGTGAGGATGGCCCGCATCAGGTCGATCGGCGAGAGCTCCTCGACGCCGTCCCCGAGGCCGAGGGCCTCCCGGACCTCCGGGGAGATCGGCACGGACTTCGCGGTGCGCGAGTACACCCCGCCGCCGGCCGAGATCTTCTCCGGGTCGTAGTCCTGCCACGAGGACCGGGGACGGCCGAACAGCCGCTCGCGCTCGGCGTAGGAGACGGCCGGGTCCGGATCGGGGTCGAGGAAGATGTCGCGGTGGTCGAACGCGGCCAGCAGCCGGATGTGCTCGGACAGCAGCATGCCGTTGCCGAACACGTCGCCGGACATGTCGCCCACGCCCACCACGGTGAAGTCCTCGGTCTGGGTGTCGACGCCCAGTTCGAAGAAGTGCCGCTTCACCGACTCCCACGCGCCCCGGGCCGTGATGCCCATGGACTTGTGGTCGTAGCCCACCGAGCCGCCCGAGGCGAAGGCGTCCCCGAGCCAGAACCCGTACTCCGCGGAGATCGCGTTGGCCGTGTCCGAGAAGGACGCCGTTCCCTTGTCCGCGGCCACGACCAGGTAGGAGTCCTGGCCGTCGCGGCGCACCACGTCCTCGGGGTGCACGACGACGTCCTGGCCGGACTCGTCCCGGACGAGGTTGTCGGTGATGTCCAGCAGGGAGGCGATGAACAGCTTGTACGCCTCCTGCCCCTCCTGCACCCAGGCGTCCCGGTCCACGGCCGGCTCGGGCAGCTGCTTCGGGTAGAACCCGCCCTTGGCCCCGTTCGGCACGATCACCGAGTTCTTCACCATCTGCGCCTTGACCAGCCCCAGCACCTCGGTGCGGAAGTCCTCCCGGCGGTCCGACCAGCGCAGGCCGCCGCGGGCCACGGGCCCGAACCGCAGGTGCGTGCCCTCGACCCGCGGGGACCACACCCAGACCTCGAACATCGGTCGCGGCAGCGGAGCCGTGCTGATCCGGCGGGGATCCAGCTTGAACGCCATGGTGGGGCGGTCCCGGAAGACGTTGGTCCGCAGCGTGGCGGCCATGATCTCGGCCAGTGCCCGGAGCAGCTTGTCCGCGTCCAGGGTCGGCACGTCCTCCAGTGCCTCGGTGAGCCGGCCCTGCGCGGCGTCCCGCTGGGAGCCGCGCACCGCGTCGTCGAGCGACGGGTCGAAGCTCGCCCGGAAGAACTCGACCAGCGCCCGGGTGACCGCCGGGAACGCCAGGAGCGTGTCCGAGATGTAGTCGAACGAGTTGGGGTGCCCCAGCTGCAGGAGGTACCGGACGTAGGAGCGCAGCACGGCCACGGTCCGCCACGTCATGCGCTCCGTCAGGACCAGGCGGTTCAGGGAGTCCGACTCGGAGCGGTTGGCCAGGACGGCGCAGAGGGTGTCCTCGATGAGGTCCTCGGTCCGGGCGCCCTCCGGGCCGGTCGGGTCCACGCCCTCGGGGAGGCGCACGCTGAAGTCGTAGAGCTGGAAGTGCCGGCCGTCGGCGGGGGTGACCTCGTAGGGCTTCTGGTTCAGGACCGTCAGGCCGAGGTTGTGCAGCAGGGGCAGCAGCTCGGTCAGGGACATGGACCGGGTGAGGTAGATGTTGAGCCGCACCACCCCGGGGTCCTCGACGACCCGCACCTCCGCGGGCAGGTCCGGGTCCCGCCCCCACAGCTCCTCGCAGCGCTGGAGGTCCGCGATCGCCTCCTCGATCTCGTAGTCCGCCCGGTAGGCGTCGGGGAACGCCTCCGCCCAGTTCTCGGCGTGGTTCCGTGCCAGCTCCTCCGGGAACCCCCGCAGGATCGCCCGCGCCAGCGCTTCGGGCCAGGACCGCACCGCGGCCCGCAGCCGCGACTCGAGGCCCTCGCGGTCGAAGGACTGCACCTGCCCGGCGTACGGCAGCCGGATGCGGAAGAACAGCCGGGCGAGCGTCGAGGAGGAGAGCCGGGCGTCGAAGTCGATGGACTCGGCGTCGAAGGTGCGCCTGAGCTCCGCCTCGATCCGCCCGCGCACCGACGTGTTGTACCGGTCGCGGGGGAGGAAGACCACGGCGGACATGAACCGCCCGAAGTGGTCCTGGCGCAGGAACAGGCGGGTCTGCCGCCGCTCGTCCAGGCCCATGACGCCGCGCATGATGTCGTAGAGCTCGTCCGCGGTCATGTGGAACAGCTCGTCCCGCGGGTAGTCCTCGATGTTGCCCATGAGGTCCCGGGCCGAGTGGGAGTCCTCGAGGAAGCCGAAGCGCTCGGCGACCGCGGCCAGCTTCTCCTGGAGCAGCGGCGTCTCCCGCGCCGGCGTGTTGTAGGCGCGGCGGGTGAACAGGCCCAGCACGAGGTACTCGCCGACGATCCGGCCCTCGTCGTCGTACTTCGCGACGCCGACGTAGTCGAGGTACTCGCGGCGGTGGATCGACGAGCGGCGGTTGGCCTTCGTGATGAACAGCGTGCCCGCCTCGCGCGCGTGCTCCCGCCCCAGTCCGGTCAGCTCCTGCCGGTGCGGCTTGCGGTCGTGCTCCACGAGCAGGCCCAGGCCCGTGTCGGGACGGCTGACCAGGGACAGCCCGTCACCGGAGTCCTCGAGGTCGTACTCCTTGAACCCCATGAGGATGAAGTTGCCCCGGGTCAGCCAGCGCAGGAAGTCCTGGGACGGTCCGATCAGCGGCGGGTGCCCGCCCTCGGGGAGGTCCAGCTGCCGCAGCCGGTCGAGCTCGTCCGCGAGCCGGTCGACGCGCTCCTTGAGCTCGACCTGGTCGTGGTCGACCCGCTGGACGTCCCCGAGCAGGCTCGAGAGCCGGTCCACGAGCTCCTGGGCGGTCTCGTCCGAGATCTGGCGGGAGAGCTCCACGGAGATCCAGGACTCGACGACGTGCGTGGTGCCGTCGTCGGAGCGCAGCCCCGCCAGGCTCGGCAGCGCGGTGGTGTCCCCGCTCGAGGTGGCCGAGAAGTCCGGCACCGGCTGGAGCTCGCGCAGCTCGTGGGTGTCCGCGTCCCGGGTGGCGACGAACACGGGGTGGATGACCAGGCGCGCACCGCCCCACTTGGCGGCGATCTCCGCGGACACGGTGCTGACGAGGTAGGGGACGTCCTCCGTGACCACGAACACCGCGGAGGTCTCGTCCTCCTGGCGCACGCCCACCGCGATCTCCCGGGGAGCGCGGACCCGCCCCACCTCGTGGTGGTGGTCGGCCCGCTCGCGCAGCTGCTCCTCGGTGCGCGCGAGCATGTCCTCCTGCGGCACGTGACGGTAGTACTCGTTGATCCACGCCCGGTCGCCGGTCCACTCGGGCGGCTCCGGGATCACCCGGAGCGCCTCGGTGCGGTCCTCGTCGGGGATCGTGTACTGGTCAGGGGCCACAGCCGCATCACGCCTTCGTCGCCGTGGGCGGCCGGGACCGGCTTCCGTGCGCCGTCCTCGCCGCCCCAGGGGTGGACGGCACCTCGTGGGACCGTCCCTGGTTCCCCCAGCTTATTGAAGGAAGACGGGGCTGTCAGGGTGCGGTGGACTCCGACACGTCATCTCGCAGCCGCGTGGCGTCGAGGGCCTCGGACCGCACGGGCACCACCTCGCAGTTGCGGACCCTGGGGTGGGCCTCCCCGTTGAGCTCGGAGACCGTCAGCCGGATGAGCGATCCGTGCGCCACGACGAGGACGTCGCGCCCCGGGTGGTCGTCGCGGATCCGGCGCAGGGCCGCCAGTCCGCGCCGGGCGACCGCGTCCGCCGGCTCCCCGCCGGCGAGGACGCGCTCGCGCGCGGCCCCCTCGAGACCGGCCAGTCGGGAGCCCTCGTGCGGGCCGAAGCTGCGCTCCACGAGCTCGTCGTAGGTCGCCGCCGGCTCGAGGCCCAGCACCCCGCCGATGATCCGCGCGGTCTCCACGGCCCGTCCCAGCGGCGAGGAGACCAGCACGTCCCAGCCGGCGGCCTCCGCGGCCAGGCGCCGGCCCACGACCCGGGCCTCCTCCCGTCCCGCGTCGTTGAGCGGCACGTCCGTGGCGCCCTGGAGGCGTTCCTCGAGATTCCAGTCGGTCTGGCCGTGGCGGATGAGCACGATGCGTCCGGGGGTGTTCACGTCCCCCACTCTGGGCGACCGCCCGCCCCGGGGCAAGCGGGGCGCACGGCGGAGCCCCGGTCCGCGTTCCGGGGCGGACCGGGGCTCAGCGGGCTCCGCGGACGCTACTGCCGGTCCTCCGGGCGGGGGGCGCGCTCCCGCTCCTCGACGGCGGAGCGCACCTCCGGGCTGTCGGTCTCGTCGACCCACGGGTCGGTCTGCCGGTGCTCCTCCACGTGGTCCGGCTGGACGCCGCCCACCTCGCCGGCGACCTCCTGCTTCATCTGGTCGTCCAGCTCTGCGCCGTGCTTGGTGTTCCCTCGCTCTGCCATGTCGGTCTCCTTGCCGGGGTGGGACGGTCGCGGTGTGGCGGGCCGCCAATCGGTCGGTCGGTCGGTCCTCTACTCGTCCAGGCCGCGCTGGGCCCGTTCGGCGGCCTCGGAGGACCCTTCGGGCAGCGGGTCCGTGGCCGGGGGGACCTGGCCGGGCGCCCAGTCCTCGAGCCCCGCGGCCACCCGTTCCTGCTCGGTGGCCGCGGCGAGGGCGTCGTCGTCGAGCCGCTCCGGCATGCCCGCGTGGCCCTGGTGGATCGGACGCGGCAGGGCGTCCTCCTCGGGCCGGATGACGTCGTCGAGGTCCGGGGCGTCGTCGTTGTCCGGGGTGGTCATGGCAACCTCCTTCGCGAAAACGTGCGTCCACCCTAGCGAAACCGGCCTGCCCGGGGAAGGGCCCGCGCGCGGGGCCCGTCCCGCCGGGGTCAGGACACGGACGGCCCACGGCGCGGGGTCCTGGACGAACCGGGGCAATGGGGGTTGAGTGGCAGGCATGACCACCTTCACGTTCAGCTCCCGCGTGCCCCACTCCCCCGAGGACGTCTTCGCCTGGCACGCCCGCCCGGGAGCGCTCACGCGGCTCACCCCCGCGTGGACCGGCTCCGTGGTGGAGGAGTCCTCCCCTCCGCTGCGGGACGGGACGCGGTCCCGGCTCCGGGTCGCGGTGCCGGGATCCTACGGGCTGGCCTCGGTCCCCTGGACCGCGGAGCACCACGGCTTCGTCCCGGGCCGGGAGTTCCGGGACCGGATGGTGAAGGGCCCGCTCGCCTCGTGGGAGCACCACCACCGGTTCGACGACGACGGGCACGGGGGCACGCTGGTCACGGACACGGTGGAGTACGCGGCGCTGCCGGGCAGCAGGCCGTTCGGGGACCGGCTGATGAGCTCCGCGCTGGGACGCCAGTTCGAGGCCCGCTCCCGGCGGCTGGCCGCCGACCTCGACTTCCACACCCGGCACCCCGCCCGGCCGCTGACCGTCGCCGTCACCGGCGCCTCCGGAACCATCGGCGCCCAGCTGACCGCGCTGCTCGGCACCGGGGGCCACACGGTGCTGCGCCTCGTGCGCCGGGAGGCGCGCACCCCTCTCGAGATCTCGTGGGACCCCGAGTCCGGGACGCTGGACCCCGCCGCGCTGCGGGGCGTGGACGTCGTGGTGAACCTGGCCGGGCGCAGCATCGGCGGGAGGCTCACGGACACGGCGAAGCAGCAGATCCACGACTCGCGCGTGCTGGGCACCCGGCTGCTCGTCCGTGCCCTCACCGCCCTCGGCGACGAGGCCCCCTCCGCGCTGGTCAACGCCTCCGCGGTCGGCTACTACGGGGCGGACACCCACGGGCGGACCGTCACCGAGAAGTCCCCGCCGGGCGACGACTTCCTCGCCGAGGTCTGCACCGCGTGGGAGCAGGCCGCCCAGGACGCCGAGGCCATCGGCACCCGGGTGGTCACGGTGCGCACGGGAGTGGTCCAGACCCCCGCCGGGGGCGCCCTCAAGGCCCAGCTGCCCCTGTTCCTCGCGGGACTCGGCGGCCGGCTGGGCTCGGGCGACCAGTGGCTGAGCTGGATCTCGCTGGACGACGTGGTGGGACTGCTCGCCCACGCGGTGCTCTCCCCCGGCCTGCACGGACCCGTCAACGCCGTGGCCCCGATGCCCGTGACCGGACGCGACTACGCCCGGACCCTCGGGAAGGTCCTCGGCCGACCCGCCCTGCTGCCCACGCCGGGGTTCGGGCCGAAGTTGGTGCTCGGCTCCGAGGGCGCGGAGCTGATGGCCCTGGCGGACCAGCGGGTCTCGGCGGACCGGGCCATCGACCGCGGCTACCGGTTCCGCCACCCCGACCTCGGCTCGGCGCTGCGGGAGGAGCTCGGCCGCTTCTGAGCGGCGCTCCCCGGCCCGTCCCCGCCGCCCCGTGCGCGGCAGGGACGGACCGGTCGGCATCCACC
>NZ_JBISWJ010000062.1:0-8170 GCF_044462225.1 Kocuria kalidii
CCCGGGCAGCGGCGGTGGATGCCGGCGGCGAACGCCGCGGGGAGGAGGCGCGGGGCGTCAGAGCCGGCCGGAGACCGGGAACCGCTCCCAGGCGCGGTGGCTCTTCATGAGCGTCACCACCTGCTCGACCACGGCGGCGGCGTCCTTGCCGGAGACCACGCCGGGCGCTCCTTCGGGCAGGCCCGCCGCGGCGAGCACCTGGCTCTTGGCCCCCCAGGTGCCGATGGCCTTGGCCTGGCGGAACACCTCGCCGAGCAGCAGGTGCACGCGCGGGTCCACGCCCCCGGAGGAGACGGCTCCGGCCTTCGCGTCGAGGCCCTGCTGCGCGTCCGGGGCCGGCGGGACGGCACCGGCCACGAGCACGGAGTCGAACTCGACGGAGCGCGCCGTGAGGTAGGTCCGGTGGGCCACGACCTTCCCGCCGCGTCCGACCGGCCCGCCGTGCGGGGCGATGACCAGCGGCACCATCCCGGCGTCGTCGATCGCGGAGACCACCGCCAGGAGGTCGTTCTCGTCCGGGTCGGGCCCGACGACGATGCCCACCTGGCGCCCGTCGAGGGGCCACTGACCGCCGATCTGGGACAGGGCCGGGCTGGGCTCGATCCGCCCGTGCTTGACGGTGGGCTTCGGCGCGGGCAGGCCCAGCCCCTGTGCCACGACGGCGCACAGCTTCCCGTCGATGTTGGCGAGCGCCTGCAGCTGGCGCTCCTTGACCGACTGCTCCCAGCACTTGCCGAGCTCGAAGGTGTACGCCTGCGCGATGTGCTCCTTCTCGATGTCGGTCATGGACAGCCAGAACAGGCGGGTCTGGCTGTAGTGGTCGTCGAAGGACGCGGGGTTCCCGCGCTCCTTCACCGACTCCGCGACCGGAGCGGGGTGGTCGATGAAGGGCCGGGCCGGCTCGTCGGCGGGGAAGGGGTTGTTCCCGTCCAGCGAGTTCGGGTGGTACGGCGCGACCCCGGAGTGCACGGCGGTCTGGTGCATCGCGTCCCGGAGCATGTCGTTGACCGGCGCGTGCGGGCGGTTGATCGGCAGCTGGGTCCAGTTGGGTCCGCCGAGCCGGCTGAGCTGGGTGTCCAGGTAGGAGAACAGCCGGCCCTGCAGCAGCGGGTCGTTGGTGACGTCGATGCCGCGCACCAGGTTGTTGGGGTTGAACGCGACCTGCTCGGTCTCGGCGAAGTAGTTCGACGGGTTCCGGTTGAGCGTCATCAGCCCGACCGGCTCGACGGGGGCGAGCTCCTCCGGGACGATCTTCGTGGGGTCGAGCAGGTCGATGCCCTCGAACGTCTGCTCCTCGTTGTCCTCGAAGACCTGGACGCCGAGCTCCCACTCCGGGTGGGCACCGGCCTCGATGGCGTCGGCGAGGTCCCGGCGGTGCACGTCGGGGTCCATGCCCATCGCGATCTGGGCCTCCTCCCACAGCACCGAGTGCACGCCCAGCTTCGGCTTCCAGTGGAACTTGACGAGGACGCTGCGGCCCGCATCGTCCACGAGCCGGAACGTGTGGATGCCGAAGCCCTCCATCGTGCGGTAGGACCGGGGGATGCCGCGGTCCGACATGTTCCAGATCGTGTGGTGCTGTGCCTCGGTGTGCAGGGAGACGAAGTCCCAGAAGGTGTCGTGGGCGGACTGCGCCTGCGGGATCTCCCGGTCCGGGTGGGGCTTGCCCGCGTGGATGACGTCCGGGAACTTGATGGCGTCCTGGATGAAGAACACGGGGATGTTGTTGCCCACGAGGTCCCAGGTGCCCTCGGAGGTGTAGAACTTCGTGGCGAACCCGCGGGTGTCCCGGGCGAGGTCCGCGGAGCCGCGCGAGCCCAGGACCGTGGAGAAGCGCACGAAGACCGGGGTCTCGACGTCCTTCTGGAAGACGCCCGCGGAGGAGATCCTGCTCGCGGTGCCGTAGGAGCGGAACACGCCGTGGGCGCCCGCGCCGCGGGCGTGCACCACCCGCTCCGGGATGCGCTCGTGGTCGAAGTGGCTGATCTTCTCCCGGAAGTGGTGGTCCTGCAGGAGCACCGGCCCGCGCCGGCCCGCCTTCAGGGAGTGGTCGGTGTCGCCGCGCCGGGCGCCGTGGGCGGTGGTCAGGTACTCCCCGCCCTGGGCGTCGAGGGTCGGGTCGATCCCGGTGTCCTGGCCCGTGGGGCTCACCGGCTCGGGCGTGCCCTGGTCCGGCTTGGGGGGCAGCGGCGGACGGGGCGTGGTGGGCTCCGCGACCGGGGCGGTCTCGCTGCCGGGAACGCCGGGGACCATGGGCGCCTGCTCCCCGGTCTTCTTCCGCATCCTGTTCAGCCTCTTGCGCATGGTGGACCTCCCGGTCGTCGTCACGTCGTCGGCACCGGTCGGCCCCGGCCCGCACGGACCCGGACAACCAGCTCACTGATCATTACTGCACTCCCGTGAGGCGGGGCACAAGCCCCCGGGTGCGGCTCCGCGCTGGGTGAACACCCGGCGCGGAGCCGCGCCCGGGCGGCACCCCGACGGCACGGGCCCCGGGCCCCGCCCGCCGGTCACGCGGCCCGCGACGCCCGGACAGGAGGAGCTCAGTCCTCCTCGACCTCGACCCGCTCCTTGCGCACGGTGTCCTCGACCACCTCGGTGCGCTCCGCCCGGCGCACCACGAGGCGCACCCGCTCGTAGGGGACGCGCACGGTCCGCACCACGGGCACCTCGCGGTAGAGGATGACCTCGTCCTCCGCCACGGGCAGCTCGGTGCCGGCGAGGAACGCCTCGCGCTCCTCCTCGGTGACGGCGGTCCGGACCTCCTCGACGTCCTCGGAGACCAGGGTCTGCTCCGCGCGCACCGGCTCCTCGACCACGTACTTGCGCAACCGGGTCCGCCCGGAGGCGACCCGTTCCGTGCCGACCCGGAGCCGCTCCTCGTGCCGGACGACGGCGGAGTCCTCCTCGAGGTGCCGGCCGCCGCCGGACCCGGCGACCCGCCCGTCGCCGGGACCGTCCCCGGCCCCGCGCCGGTCCGCACCGCGCTCGGTCGCACCCGGGCCCCTCGCCCCGGGGCCCGTCGGTCCCGGATCCGCCGCGTCGCCGGCGTCCCGGGCGGTCCCCGCCCGGCCGGCGGTCCGGCCCGCGGCGGGGGCCGGCTCGTCGCGGTCCTCGTCCCGGACGCTCTCGCGCCCGGAACCGGCGGTGGCGTCCGCTCCGGTCAGGGACTCGCCGGTCTCGCGCACGTTCGTGCCGTCGTCGCGACCGGAGTCGTCGCCGTGGCGGACGGCGTCGTCGTCGCCGGCGTCGATGTTGTAGGCGGGGGCCCCGCCCCGGGGGTCGCGCGTGTCGGTGACGCCCGAGGTCGCGGAGCCGCCGATGTTGCCGTCCTCCCGTCCGTAGGCGTTGTGGTCCCAGAGCTCGCTCGCCGAGTTGGGGGCGTGGCGCTCCACCCCGGTGTCGTCCGCGTCGCGCCCTCCGGCGCGCCCGGCAGCAGACTCCTCGTGGGCGGATTCCTGGTCGTACGGGCGGTCGTCAGCGGTGGACATCGTGGACCCTCCTCAGGGTTGCTGTGGTCGTGCCGATTTTATCAGTGTGCTGAGCGGTGACCCACCCCACTCTAGGGGGAGCGGCGGCCGGCGCCCCGGCACGCACCCTTGTCCGCCCGTCCCCGCGGTGCCAGTATCGAGGCATGAGCACCTGTACCGTCCTCACGGCCGGCGGCGCCGAGGCCGTGCGGTCGGGGGCGTGGGAGAGCGGTGCGGCGACGGCCGGGGCGGTCGTCGTTGCGCTGATGCTGGCCGCGTCGGTCTCCCTGCTGCGCAGTCCGGGCCAGGACCCCGTGCTGCGCCTGCTGTGGCTGCTCGTGATCCTGGCCTTCCCCGTGGCCGGTGCGGGGCTGTGGTTCGCCCTGGGCCGCCGGGCGCCGCACCTGCAGGACACGCACCCCGCGTAGCCCCCTCCACCCCCGTGGAGGACCCGGCCGAGAAAGGAGTCCGCATGAGCCACCCCCAGGACGGGCACGGGTTCTTCACCCGGGCCATCGACGCCGAGGACCGCGGGCGGCTCGACGAGGCCGAGACCGCCTATCAGCAGGCCATCGCCCTCTTCGAGGAGGAGGGCGACTCCCTCCAGGAGCAGGCCGCCTGCCACTACAACCTGGGCCACCTCTGCCTCCGGATGAACCGCCCCGGCCGGGCTGTCACCGCCTACGAGCACGCCCTCGGGCTCTTCGTCCGCATCCCCGGCAGCGGCAAGCACAAGGCCCGCACGCACCTGATCCTCGGCAGCCTGCTGCTCGAGCTGGACCGCGCCCACGACGCCGAGGAGCACCTCCTGGATGCCCTGGGCCAGTTCCTCGACACCCCGCACGAGGCCCAGGACCAGGCGCAGTGCCACCTCAACCTGGGACGGGTGTACGAACTGGGCGAGCGCCACAGCCAGGCGGTCACGGCGTACAACCGGGCGCTGGACTTCTACCAGGAGACCGAGGCCACGGCCTCCGACCAGGCGGAGTGCTTCACCGCCCTGGGCCGGCTGTACGAGCGCGGCGGCCGGATGCGGGAGTCCGGCTCCGCCTATGCGGCAGCCGCCCGGCTGCGCTGGGCCGCCGAGCAGCAGCGGCTCGAGCAGGAGAGCCCCACCCGGGACGCCGGGGTGACCGAGGGCGAGGAGCGCCCGTGAGCTCGCGCCTCGTGTACGGCTGCATGACCATCGGCGGGTCGTGGGACGACACCGCGCCGACCGCCCGGACCGTGGACCGCGCCCGGTCGGCGGTGCGCGCCGCTCTCGACGCCGGCATCACCGACTTCGACCACGCCGACATCTATGCCCACGGGAAGTCGGAGGAGGTCTTCGGCCTGCTCCTCGCCGAGGACCCGGAGCTGGGGCGGCGGATCACCCTCCAGACCAAGTGCGGCGTGCGCCTGCCCGGCAACACCGCGGCGCCCGGCGCACCGACGCACTACCGGCTGGACCGCGACACGATCCGCAGCAGCCTCGAGGGCTCGCTCCGCCGCCTGCGGGTGGACTCGGTCGAACGGCTCATGCTGCACCGGCCCGATCCGCTGGCGGATCCGCAGGAGGTCGCGGGGACCCTGGACGAGCTGCGCAAGGAGGGCCTGATCCGCTCCGTGGGCCTGTCCAACATGTCGACCCGCCAGGTCTCCCGCTACCAGCAGCTGCTCGTCACGCCCGTCACCGCGCTGCAGCTCGAGCTGAGCCTGCGGCACCGGAGCTTCGTGGAGCAGCAGATCCTCGCCAACCACCCCGAGGGCGCCGAGCACTCGTTCCCGGAGGGGATCCTGGAGTACTGCGCGGCCGACGGCATCGAGGTGCAGGCGTGGGGTGCCCTGGCGCGGGGACTGTACACGGGTGCGCCGATCCCGCCGGAGGACCAGCACGCCGCCGCCACCGCGGAGGAGGTCCACCGGATCGCCGCCGCGCAGGGCGTCTCCGGCGAGGCGGTGGTCCTCGCGTGGCTCATGAAGCACCCCGGCGGGATCCGCCCGGTGCTCGGGACCACCGACCCGGAACGGATCGCCGCGTGCGCCGCGGCGGAGGAGCTCACGACCCGGCTGGGCCACGAGGAGTGGTACGCGCTGCTCACCGCGGCGCGCGGCCGGTCCGTCCCGTGAGCCCGCCACCACCCCCTGCGCCGAGCCCCCAACCATCTCGCACTCCCCCACGAAATTCTGTGGGGACGTGATCCTTGTTGGGGGGCTCGGCACAGGGGGCGCCGGGCCCCGGCCGGCGGCGCCGGGCGGCGGGGTGGGTCAGCGGAAGACGTGCGGTCCTGCGTGGGGGGCGAGGAGCTCCTGCTGCTGGGCCGAGATGCGCAGGACGGTCCCGGTGGCGGGCACGAAGAACGCGAGCCGGGTCTCGGCCCGCACGCAGGCCCGGCGCGTGACCACGTCGCTGATCTCGAAGCCCAGGGTCAGCGCCCCGCCACGTGCCGAGACGACCCACACCCGGATCTCCACCGGCGTGTTGCGGTACTCCAGGGGCTGCAGGTACTTGATCCGGTTCTCGGTGATCAGCGCCTGGGTGCCCTCGGGCAGCTCGGAGAAGAAGGGGATCAGCGGAGGCTCCACCTGGTCGCCGGTGCCCACGGGCACGCCCAGTGCCGCGATGCGGGCCTCCTCGAGCAGCCGGACGACCTCCACGTTGTTCACGTGCCCGTACGGGTCCATGTCGCCCCAGCGCATGGGCACCCGGCACAGCACGCCGGACTCGTCTGCCACGGTCATGCGGTCTGTCCTCCTCGGTCGTCGAACCCTGGATCGTGCGGCACGTCCGCGCGGCCGGCGGACGCACCGGCGTCCTTCATCGTAGGCCCGTGCCACGCCGCTCCGGGTGGTCGGCTCCGTCGCACGGCGCCCGCACCCAGCCGAGGGTGCGACAATGTCGGCTGATCAGGACCGTGTCCCGGCGACCCGCGAGGAGCGGTGCGATGCCCCGAACCGCTCGAGCCGACCGGCGCGCCCGCTGGGTGATCCGGGCCCTCGTCCCGGTGCTCGCACTGGGTCTCGTCTGGCTGATCGCCGGCTGGGCCGTGTTCCAGCACCCCCGGACCGATGCCCCGGCGCCCTCGGACGCCCTCCTCGTCCTGGGCCCCCCGGACCGGACCCGCATGGCCGAGGCGCTGCGGCTCGTGGACGCCGGCGTGGCACCCGTGCTGGTCGTGGCGAACCCGGGCGCCGAGGACTCCGGCGAGGCCTCGGGGAGGACCTACTACGCGCGGGCCGCGCAGACCTGCGCGGAGGGCCCCGGCGGCGACAGGGACTACGAGGTGATCTGCTTCCGTCCCGACCCCTCGACCACCCAGGGCGAGGCGATGGAGCTGCGTGCGCTCAGCGAGCAGCGGGGGTGGGAGCACGTCAGCGTGCTCACCTACCGCCAGCACGTCGCCCGGGCCCGCCTGCTGCTGGGACGCTGCTACCCCGGCGAGCTGGACGTGCTCTCCTTCGACTACCCGGCCGTGCCCAGGGGCCACCTGCGGGAGTTCGCGTACCAGTCCGGCGGCTTCGTGAAGGCGTGGCTCACCCCCGGCTGCGAGCAGCAGCTGCCGTGGCGGCCGAAGTCGGTGGCCTGACCGGACGGGACCACCGACCGGCCGCCGCGGTCGGCAGGGTCCACGGGGTCGGCCGTGACGCGGGCCTTCCCCCGCCGGCGCCCGGAGGAGAAGACTGGGGGCCATGACCGACCTGCAGTGCCCGGCCACCGCCGTGCTGCTCGACGACGCGTGCCCTCCCCCGTCGTGGACCGCCCGCCTGCGCGTGGCGGAGCGGTTCACGGTCCGCGGCGCCGAGCCGCTCATGTCGCTCGTCGACGACTCGGCCGACCTGTTCCGCGGGGAGACCTTCGTGGTCGCGGCCCCGGCCGCGGACGTCGAGGAGGCGCTGCGGCGGCGGGGCGTGGGCGGCCGCGCGCCCGTCGTCGTCGCGGTGGACTCCACCGGGTGGCAGCCCGTGCCCGCGCCCTGAGCCGGGGGCACGGGCGCCGCACCGATCACGTGGAGCGCTGCTGCTCGAAGACCACGAGCTGCTCCGCGAAGGACTGCTCGCCGGTCGTGTGGAGGCCGTACCAGGCCTCGAGCACTGCGGGTGGAAAGAGGTGCAGCCGCGCGAAGACCGCCCGGGCGAAGGACACCGGGGACGAGCCCGGAGCCGTGATGACGTCCCGGTCCTCGACGGCGTGGCCCCCGGTCCAGTGGTCCGCCCCGGCGTAGGCGGCGGCGGCCGTCAGGGAGCCGACGCTGTTGCCGGTGTGCGCCCGGTCGTTGAGCACCCCGGCGCGCGCCAGACCGAGCGCGGCCTCGCCGATCGCCGCCACCGGCGTGCCCTCCGCGAGCAGCTCCTGGGCCAGTCCGAGGACTCCCTGGTGGCCGCGGCCCCACGTCCGGGCGCCCGGCAGGACGAGCAGGGCGATCCGCTCCCGGTCCAGCTCGGCGAGGGTGGTGGAGGGCTGGACCACGAGGCCGCCCACCGTCCGCACCCGGTCCCCGGCCCCGGGCCCGGCGGTCACGACCCGGAAGCGTCCCGGACCGAGCCGTTCCGCCAGCGCCAGCCCGCCGAGGAGGTGACCGTACTCCCAGTCGGACATCGTGTCGGTGGCGTACAGGACGACGTCGCTCACGGGGCGCCACCAGCGGTCGAGCGGGTCGAGCAGGGCACGGCGACGTCCTTCCACGGGCGGGATCCTGACCGTCAGCCTACTGAGGCGGCGG
>NZ_JBISWJ010000063.1:0-42239 GCF_044462225.1 Kocuria kalidii
CCGCCCCCGGGGACCCCTCCTTGTGCTGTCCGGCCCGGATCCTAGTGTTTCCGCTGGTGGGGCCGCCCGGCCCCCCGGCACCGGGAATCCGAGGAGGACGTCACTCTCATGATGGGACCGAGCCATGCGGCCTGCGGGGCGGCCGCATGGGTGGCGCTGACCGCCGACTACCGGCTGCACCTGCAGGACCTGAGCCTCCCGATCGGGTGGGGCCTGCTGGACGTCGGCGACGCCGGGGTCCTCACCGGCGCGCTCGTCACCGCCGGCGCTGCGCTGCTCCCGGACCTCGACCACCCGGGCGGGACCGTGGCCCGGTCCCTGCGCCCCCTGTCCACGTGGCTGTCCCGCGGGATCTGCCGGCTCTCGGGCGGGCACCGTCGCGGCACCCACTCGGTGCTGGGGGTGCTGGCGTTCACCGGCCTGGCCGCGGCCGCGCAGAGGATCGGCGTCCCCGTCGGGGACCTCGGCCGGGTGTGGCCGCTGGCGGCGGTCATGTCCGTGCTGCTCATCGCGTTCGCCGTGCAGGTGCTCGCCTTCGTGCCGGAGCGGGTGGCCAAGCTCAACTGGGTCGTGGGGATCGGGCTCGGCGTCGTCGTGGGCCTGTACCCGCCCGCCCACGAGTGGTGGTTCGCCGCGGCGGTGGGCACGGGCGTGCTGGCCCACATGGCCGGGGACCTGGTGACCACGCGCGGGATCCACCTGCTCTATCCGCTGCGGATGCCGCTGCCCCTGCCGCGGTCGGTGTACAAGAACCGGTCGTTCCTCACCGTCCCGCTGATCGGCAACGCCGGCTCGGCCGCGGAGCTCGCACTGCTCGCCCCGATCACCCTCTTCGCGCTGACGGGCCTGTGGGGCGCGTTCGCCCGGGCCACCGGTCTGGCGGTCGCCTGAGCCCTCAGACCACGCGGCCGTCGTCGGCGTGCCGGCGCTCCTGCTCCGCCCGCTCCTTCTTGATCAGCTCGAGCGTGCGGACGAGCCGCGGCAGGGTGATGATGACGAGCCCGCCCACCATGTTCAGCGGGATGACCCACAGCATCCACAGCAGCCACTCCGTGTAGGAGATGTCGGCGCCCGCGTGCATCGCCCCGAAGATGATGGCCGAGTTCAGCGCTCCGTGCAGCATGCCCAGCCCGACGACCAGCAGGCCGTCGATGAGCGCGATGACGGTGTGCACCACCTCGTTGCTCGACCCCTGGCTCATCCGCGTCCCGAGCGTGATGGTGCTGCCGGCCAGCAGCGCCAGGGCGGCCGTCTCCAGCGACAGACCGCCCTCGAGGTACTTGGTGGCCGACTCCTCCAGGACGTCGTGGAACTGCGGGAACCCCGCCACGATGAACCAGGTGAACAACCACCCGCCCAGCAGGTTGGTCAGCAGGGTCACCACCCAGAAGCGCACCAGCTGCAACCAGGTGCTGTGCCGGGAGACGACGGCGTAGATGGGCACCAGGAAGTTCTCCGTGAACAGCTCCGAGTGGGCGAGCTGGAGGGCGAGCAGCCCGAAGCCGAACGCCGCGCCGGCCAGCAGGTCCGATCCGGTGGCCTCCTTGACCGCGAGGTAGGCGAGGATGCCCACGCCCACGTCGATGCCGCCGAAGAGCCCCGTGATGGTCAGCGCCCGCCACGTGCGGGTCAGCCGTTCCGCCCCCTCGGTGACCGTGTTCTCGAAGCCCTCGACCAGCTCGTCCTCGAGCGGCTCGTCCGTCCGGCCCAGCTCCTTGCGCTTCTCCTCGAGATTCTCGCTGTCGGGTTCCATCGGTGCTCCCTGTGTGCCGTCATCGATCCCTGCCCGGGATACGGCAAGCTTACTGATGGATGGCCCACCTGCTCGATTGGCCTTCGGGGGCGAGTGTGGGTAGGATTGTCGTCGTTGCTCTCAGCGGTGTGCCGCTGAGGTCGGCGAGCGCGAGTGGCGGAATAGGCAGACGCGCACGGTTCAGGTCCGTGTGCCCGAGAGGGCGTGGGGGTTCAACTCCCCCCTCGCGCACCGCACAGCAGGAAGAGCGGGACACCCGGCGGGTGTCCCGCTCTTCCTCGTTCCGCCCGCCGGTGCCTCCGGGGGCACCGGCGGCGGCCTCAGCCGACCGGGACCACGCCGGCGTAGTCGGTCTGGTAGCCGGTGACGGGCGCGTGCGGGATCTCGTCCCAGCGCTCCGGGTCCTCCTGCTGGACCTCGCCGGTGGCCAGGCCCAGCAGCAGCTCCTTCATGGCGAGCACGTTCTGCTGCACGCTCTTGCCGCGGGCCTTCTGCCCGAGGCTCCCGTCCGAGGAGTTGCCCGAGGTCTCGAAGAACACGACCGGGTGGGAGTGGCCCTCCGGATTGAGCCCGTCGTGGTCCAGGCCGAGCATCATCGCCGAGACCACACCGCCCTTGATGTCGATCTCGAGGCTGCCGCCGACCTGGTAGCGGTCCATGCTGATGTAGCCGTACTTCGACAGCTCGTCGTGGACGTGGACGTGCATCTGGCGGGTGAGCCTGTCGTAGGCCCCGTCCGCCAGCCCGGGCAGGGTCGGTCCGCCCGGTGCGAGCGAGATGCCGAGGGAGAGGGTGACGTCGTCGCCGGTCCCGTGCTGCTGCTTCAGCCCCTGGTGGTGGATGTCGATGCCCCACGCCGGGTCCACGGTGGTCCAGTACTCGTAGAACGCCCGGGACTCGTCGGCCGCGAACCCGTCCGCCGTCCAGTCGCGGTTGAGGTCGATGCGCTGCGGCGTCCCGCCCTCCGGCGCGCCGGAGACCTGGTCCCACAGGACGGTGTGCCGGATGTTGGCCTCGGCGCCGTCCGGGTTGTACATGGGGATGACGTGGAAGGTGAACTTCTCGCGCAGCAGCTCGTACTCGGCCGAGCCGTTGCTGCCGAGGTCCTTGAGCAGGGTCAGCAGGGCGTCGGTGCCGTAGGGCTCGTTGCCGTGGATGCGGCCCTGGAGCCACACGTGCTCCTCGCCGGAGCCCACGGTGGCGACCCACAGGTCACGGCCCTGCTCGGAGGTGCTCACCTCCGTCCCGGCCTCCGCCAGGGTGAAGGCGTCCACGCCGTAGCGGCTGGTCCGCTCGAGCTTCTGCAGCTCCCGCACCACGTCGTCGTGGCCGAGGATGCTGGAGATGTTGGTGCTCCCCTCGGTCGAGGGGAAGTTGGCGTCCGCGGCCGCCGGGGACGCGGCGCCGAGGGGGAGCGCGACGGCGAGCGCGGCCACCGCCGCGATCCGTCGGTGCGGGCGGCGCGCGGAGCGGGGGGTCGCGGGGTCGCGGTGCTGAGGGGTCACGTGCTGGTCCTCCGGGGGAATGGTCGGTGCTGCCGGCGCGGTCCCACGGGGAGCCGCACCGGAGCGGGGGTGCTGGTGATGCTAATCACTTCTGCACATCTCCGGCAGCCACCGGCGGACAACCGAAGAAGTACTGCTCAGTAGCACGACCTCCCCCGGCAGATCGTCCACGGGTCCGGCGGGGGCCCACGGGCGGGGCCCCGTCGCGACCGGGGCTGCATCGCGGCCGTCAGACGTTTGCACTAAGTGCAACGTTGCACTTAGTGTAACCACGTGATCCCCTCGGAAGACCGCCGGCGTCAGCTCAAGACCGCCAACCGCCGCGCCATCATCGATGCCGCCGCGGCACTGGCGGAGGAGCAGGGACTCGGCAACTTCACGGTCAGCGACCTCGCCCGGCGCGCGGACGTCTCGCGGCGCACCATCTTCAACCACTTCGCCTCCGTGGACGAGGCCGTCTACGTCCGGTTCAGCGAGCTGCTGGGAGTGATCGTCGACGACTTCGTCGAGATCGCCGACGCCACGCCACCACCGGCCGCCCCGACCACGGGGGCCGTCTTCGAGCAGCTGGCGGACGTCATCGAGCGGACCGAGCTGGTCCAGCCCCTCTCGCACATCGCCCGGCTCGTGGGCACCAGCGAGGACCACCCCGCCACGGTGCTGTGGAGCCACGAGGTGATGCAGAGCGTGACCGTCCGGCTGACCGGCGAGGTGACCCGCCGCAATCCGCAGGCGGACCCGTTCACCGTCGCCCTGCTGGCCGGCTCGCTGATCAACGCCGTGGTCGTCGTCCTCGAGCAGTGGACGGCCGAGACCTCGGCCGTCGACACCCCCCAGAGCCGCATCGTCTGGCAGCGCCTGCTGCGCACCGCGGTGGAGCATCTGCGGCGCGGCTTCGCCGCCTGACCCGAGCGCCCCGGCCCCGGCCGGTCCCCCACCACCGACAGAGAAGAACCATGGCACAACTCCTGTACCGACTCGGGCGCTTCGCCGCCCGCCGCGCGTGGACCGTGATCGCGGCCTGGGCGGCCGTGCTCGTCATCGCGGGCAGCGCCTTCGCCGTCGCCGGCGGGCAGCTGACCACCGCCATCACCATCCCCGGCACCGAGACCCAGCAGCTGGCCGACCGGCTCCGGACCGAGCTTCCCGACGCCGGGCACGGCACCGGGCGCATCGTGTTCCGGACCGAGGACGGCGAGCCGTTCACCGCGGAGCAGCGCGAGCAGATCGACGCCGCGCTCACCGCGGCCGGCGGGTCCCCGGGCGTGCAGGCGGTGCTCGACCCCTTCGAGGCCCAGGACGAGCGCCGCGAGCAGGCCCAGCAGCTCGAGGACGGCCGCGCGCAGCTCGCCGACGGCCGGGACCGGCTCGAGGAGGGTCGCGCGCAGCTCGCCGAGGCCGAGGCCGCTCTCGAGGAGAACCAGCAGCAGCTCGACGACGCCCGGGAGCAGGCCGAGGAGGCCGACGCCCCCGGCCGGGTGCTCGACGAGCTCGACGAGCGCCAGGAGGCCCTCGACGACGCACGCGCGGAGCTGGAGCGCACCCGGACCGAGCTCGAGGCCGGAGCGGGCGAGCTCACGGCCTCCGCGCCCGAGCTCGAGCGCGGCGAGCGGCTGCTCGCCCTGGCCGAGGACATCCGCACGGTCTCCGAGGACGGGACCACGGCGATGGCCGTGGTGACCTTCACGGCCGAGCAGCAGGCCGTGACCGCGGAGGACAAGGACGCGCTGCAGGCCGCGGTCGACGGCGTGGACGTCGACGGGGTGGAGGTCGCGTACTCCACCGAGATCGCCCAGGACATCTCCCAGCTGTTCGGCCCCGCCGAGGTGATCGGCGTGGTCATTGCGGCCGTCGTCCTGCTCGCCATGCTGGGCACCCTGGTGGCCGCGGGCCTGCCCATCCTCATGGCGCTGGTCGGGGTGGGGGTCGGCGCCCTCGCCACCCTGTCCTTCTCCGGGGTCGTGGAGATGACGTCGGTGACCCCGATGCTCGGGCTGATGCTCGGTCTGGCCGTGGGCATCGACTACTCGCTGTTCATCCTCAACCGGCACCGCCAGCAGCTGCTGCGGGGCATGGACCTGCACGAGTCGATCGGGCTGGCCACGGGGACGTCGGGCAACGCGGTGGTCTTCGCCGGGCTGACCGTCATCATCGCCCTGGCCGCGCTCAACGTCACGGGCATCCCGTTCCTGGGCCTCATGGGCACCGCGGCGGCGTCCTTCGTGGCCGTGGCCGTGCTGATCGCGATCACCCTCACCCCGGCCCTCCTGTCGCTGGTCGGGCCGCGGCTGCTCTCGCGCCGGGCCCGGGTGCGGGCGGCGCGCACGCCGGCGCACCGCGGGGAGCGCCGCGAGGGCGTGGCGACGCGCCGACCCGTGCTGACGCTCGTGGCCGGCGTCGTGGCGCTCCTGCTGGTCGCCCTGCCGGCCGCCTCCATGCGGCTGGGCCTGCCGGACGGCTCCTCGGAGCCCGCGGGCTCCACCCAGTACCGGGCCTACCAGATGATCGACGAGAAGTTCGGCGCCGGGACCAACGGGCCCGTGCTCGTGGTCGCGGACCTGCCCGCGGACACCGGAGCGGAGGAGGCCGCCGATCTCCAGGTGGCCGTCGGGGAGGAGCTGATGGACCGCGAGAACGTGGTCTCGGTCCTTCCCGCGGGGCTCTCCGAGGACCGCGGCACGGCGGTCTTCCAGGTCGTCCCCGCCGACGGCCCGGCGGACGAGTCCACCGAGGAGCTCGTCGACGACCTCCGCGCCCTCTCGCCCGCCCTGGAGGACGAGTACGGCGTGGCCGTCGGCGTCACCGGACAGACCGGCGGCAACATCGACGTCTCGCAGAAGCTGGCCGACGCGCTGCCCGTGTACCTCCTCGTGGTCGTGGGACTGTCGCTGGTGCTGATGGTGCTCGTCTTCCGCTCCGTGCTGGTCCCGGTCATCGCCACCGCCGGGTTCATGCTCTCCCTGTTCGCCGCCTTCGGCGCCGTGGTGGCCATCTACCAGTGGGGCTGGCTGGGCGCCCTCTTCGGCGTGCACGACCCCGGGCCGGTGCTCAGCTTCCTGCCCACGCTCCTGGTGGGGGTGCTCTTCGGACTGGCCATGGACTACCAGCTGTTCCTCGTCTCGGGGATGCGGGAGGCCTACGTCCACGGTCGCCCGGCCCGCGCCGCCGTGCGCGAGGGCCTGAACGCGGGCCGGGCCGTGGTGACCGCCGCGGCGATCATCATGATCTCGGTGTTCACCGGCTTCGTCTTCTCGCACATGGCGATGGTGCGCCCGCTCGGCTTCGGCCTGGCCTTCGGCGTCCTCGTCGACGCGTTCGTGGTGCGGATGACCCTGATCCCCGCGGCCATGCACCTGCTGGGCGACAAGGCCTGGTGGCTCCCCCGCGGGCTGGACCGGCTGCTGCCCGACGTCGACGTCGAGGGCGACTCCCTGCGCCGCGACAGCGCCCCTCCGGCCCCGGCCGACCCGAGCGGCTGGGGCGGCGCGGAGCCGGGCGCGGTGCCCGAGAGGACCCCGGAGCCCGCCGGCGTGCGGTGACGTCGGCCACACCCGGTGCGGAGGTGACGCGCGACGTCGTCCTCCTCCGCGCCGGCGCCATAGACTGGACCACTGTGAAAGCACTGCTCCTGGAGAACGTCCACCCCGAGGCCGAACGCATCCTGTCCGAGAAGGGCATCGAGGTCGAGACCCGCAAGGGTGCCCTCGACACCGGAGAGCTCGTCGAGGCGCTCGAGGGCGTCGAGCTGCTCGGCATCCGCTCGAAGACCCACGTGACCCGGGAGGTGTTCGAGGCACATCCGCAGCTGCTGTCCGTGGGCGCCTTCTGCATCGGCACGAACCAGATCGACCTCACGGCCGCCACGGAGCACGCCGTGACCTGCTTCAACGCCCCCTACTCCAACACCCGCTCCGTGGTGGAGCTCGCGATCGCCGAGATCATCTCGATGGCCCGGCACCTCACCGACAAGAACAGCGCCATGCACGAGGGCGTGTGGGACAAGTCCGCCCAGGGCGCCCACGAGGTCCGCGGCCGCACCCTGGGCATCGTGGGCTACGGCAACATCGGCTCCCAGCTGTCCGTGCTGGCCGAGACGCTCGGGATGCGGGTCTACTACTACGACGTCGTGGACCGCCTGCCCCTGGGCAACGCCCAGCGCTGCGACACGCTGGAGGAGCTGCTGGAGCGCGTCGAGACCGTCTCGCTGCACGTGGACGGCCGCGCCGGCAACGACAACCTGTTCGGGCGCGAGCAGTTCGAGCGGATGCGCCCCCGGTCGCTCTTCCTCAACCTGTGCCGCGGCATGGTGGTCGACTACAACGCCCTGCGGGACGCCCTGGTCGGCGGGCACATCGCCGGCGCGTCCGTGGACGTCTTCCCCAACGAGCCCAAGGTGGCCGGGGACCCGTTCAGCTCGGTGCTGCAGGGCCTGCCCAACGTGATCCTCACCCCGCACATCGGCGGCTCCACGCAGGAGGCGCAGGTGGACATCGGGCGGTTCGTGGCCGGCAAGCTCTCCTCCTTCGTGACCTCGGGCTCCACGACCCTGTCGGTGAACATGCCGCAGGTCCAGCTGGACACCGCCGTCAACGGGACCCGCATCCTGCACCTGCACCGCAACGTGCCGGGGGTCCTCGCGACCGTCAACAGCGTCCTGGGCGACCACGGCATCAACATCGACCGCCAGCAGCTGTCCACCCGCGGGGACACCGGCTTCCTCGTGACGGACGCGGGCAACGGCGTGACCCGGGAGGTCATCGAGCAGATCCTGGGGCTGCCCGAGACCATCCGGCTCAGCACGATCAACTGAGTCCCGGCCCGCCTGCCTCCCGCAGGTGACGGAGGCAGGTGGCACAATGACCGCATGAGCGGCGTCCCGGAGCAGCCTGCCGTCCACGGCAGGGGCACCCACGGAGCAGTGGTGTCCGCCCCCGCACCGGCGGGGGCGGTGCCGGGCCCCGACGACGGCGCCCGCGCCGGCGACGACTCCGCCCCCGTGCCGATACCCCCGGGACCGGAGCTCCCGGTGCCGGCGTCCACGGGCACCGGCGTTCCGCCCCCGCCGGGGGCCTCCCCGCTGCTCGCTCCCCGCCCCTCCGGGGAGGCGCCGGATGCCTGAGCCGTGCACGGCCGGTCCCGGGTCCGCGGTCCCCGTGGACGACCCCGCGATTTCACCGGATGGCCACCGCGAGTTCCCGCCCGGTGGCACCGTGGTCGGGCCGCCGGGTCCACCATGGGACGACGACGCCCCCGCACGCCCCCACCCTGGAGCAGTGATGTCACCAGACACCGTCCTTCTCGACCGTTCCACGACTCCGGGCGTCGCGGACCCGGCGGTGCCGCTCATCGGACCGGCCACGGGCCGCGCCCTGCACGTGATGAGCTACAACATCCGCTACCACCACAGCGGCACCCGCGCCGGGGACCCGGACCACTGGCCCGACCGCGCGCCCCGGCTGGCGCGGATGCTCCAGCTCGAGCAGCCCACGCTCCTCGGCGTGCAGGAGGCGCTGCACCACCAGCTGCCCGCGGTGGAACAGGCCCTGCCCGCCGGCTACGGGATGGTCGGCTACGGCCGCGCCGGGGGCAGCAAGGGCGAGTACTCCGCGATCTTCTACGACGCCCGCCGCCTGGAGCTGCTGGAGTGGGACCAGTTCTGGCTCTCCGACACGCCGGAGCTCATCGGCTCCACCACGTGGGGCAACGACGTCCCCCGGATCGTCACCTGGGGCCGGTTCCAGGACCGCGGCACCGGCGCCGACCTGGTGCTCGTCAACACCCACTTCGACCACGACTCCGAGACCGCCCGGGACCGCAGCGCCCAGGCCCTCGTCGAGCTCGTGCACAGCTTCCGTCCGCACACCCCCACCGTGGTCACCGGGGACTTCAACGCGGAGGCGGGCGGGTCCGGCGCCTACTCGACGCTCGTGGACTCCGGGATGCTCGGCGACACCTGGACGGCCGCCGAGGAACGGCTCACCCCCGCGTGGGGGACGTTCCCGGACTACGGCGAGGCCGTGCGGGGCGACGAGCGCATCGACTGGGTGCTGGCCAGCCCCGACGTGAGGGTCTGCCGCAGCGCGATCAACCCGGCGCGCTTCGCCGGGGGCCACCCCAGCGACCACGCCCCCGTCCAGGCGCTCGTCACCGTCGGGGAGGACTGAGCGCTACGGCGCCGCGGGGCCGAGGGTGAGTGCGCGCCACGGCTGGGCGCCGTCGGCCTCCGCCCCCATCGACCCGACGGTCCGGGCGGTGCGTGCCAGCGACGCCGCGTCCTCCTCCGGGGAGCGGCACACGTCCTCGGCGGGCAGCGCGCACCACCGGATCGGGTCCAGGGTGAGGATGTGCGGCGTCCACACCGGGTCGCCGGCGACCCACTCCCCGTCCTCGCGGGCGAACGACATGCTGACCGTGAGGCCCTCGTTGTTGACCGGCACGCGGGTGGCGTGCTCCGAGAGGCTGTTGCCCAGCCCGTGCACGATCCAGGTGTCCCCGTGCTTCTCGATCGGCAGCACCGAGTGCGTGTGGTGGCCGTAGACGAAGTCGAACTCCCCGCTGTCGGCGAGCGCGTGCGTGACCTCGAGCTGCTGCGGGTCGGGCGACGAGGAGTACTCCTGCCCGGCGTGGACCGCGGCCAGCACGATCTCCGCCCCGTCCTCCCGGGCCCGGCGCGCCTTGCCGACCATCTCGGGCACGTCCAGCAGGTCCACCCGCCACGGGGCGTCCGGGACGTTGCCGTTGAGCCCGTAGGTGCCGGTCACCAGACCCACGCGCACGCCGTCCACGTCGAGGACCAGCGGCTCCTGCGCGTCCTCGGCCGTGCGGTACGTGCCGGTGGTGGCGATCCCGGCGTCCTCCAGGACGTCGAGGGTCCGCTCGAGGCCCTCCGGGCCGGCGTCCACGGCGTGGTTGGTGGCCGTGGTGCACGCGTCGTAGCCGAGGTCCGCCAGCGCCGGAACGATCTGCGGCGGCACCTCGAACGAGGGGTACCCGGAGAAGGGGCCCTCGGGCTCGGCGAGCGGGGTCTCCATGTCGCAGATCGCGAGATCCGCCTCCTCCGTGAAGGGGCGCAGCCCTTCCACGAGCGGGCCGAAGTCCAGGTCCCCGTCCCCGTCGGCCTCGGCCTGCGCCCACAGCCCCGGGTGGAGCAGGACGTCCCCGGTGACCACGACCTCCAGCCGGTCCGGCGCCGGGCTCGGCGTGGCGGACGGGGTTCCGCCCGCCGGCGGGGCCGAGGCCGGGGCGGCGTCCGGGGCGGCGTCGGGCGGCTCCGCCGAGCAGCCGGCAAGGACCACGACGACCGCCACGAGGGCCGCGACCGGTCCCGCCGCGGGGCCGCGGCGGACCGGTGGCAGGTGGGGAGGAGAGGTCATGGACCGAGGGTAGGCCACCCGTCCCCGGCCTGCCCACCCCGGCCGGGGCCCGCCCCGGGGCGGGGTGGGCGGGCCGGGGAGCGCACCGCGCGGGGCAGGGCGGTGGCCGCGGAGGTCAGGAGAGGACGGTGGACCAGAGTCCCTCGTCCTCGGGACGGTGCGGGACCTCGGTGCGGGGCACCACCTCGGCCGGCGCGGGGTGGGCCCTGCCCTTCAGCGCGAGCATCTGCTCGAGGTCGTCCAGGGGCGTGGGCGAGTTGTCGGCGCGCAGGTCGACGTCGAGCAGCACGGGGTACTGGAAGCCCGCGAGGGTGTCGGCCACGAGCACCGCCGCGCTCTGCCGGCCCCGGCTGTCCCCGCCCGCGTCCTGGCCGGCGCGCAGGCAGGCCAGCAGCGCACGGGCCATCTCGGTGCTGGTCGGCCCCGTCCCCGCGAGCGCCCCGTCCATCGTGGCGCGCATGGCCTCGACGACCTCCGGGCCGGTCAGGTAGTTGCCGATGACCACGAAGTGGGCCCCGGCCACGCCCCCGGCCCAGGGCGTGCACAGGCTGCCGGTGAGGTGCGCTCCGGGGCCCTCCACGGGCAGGACCGCCACCTGGCGCAGCGCCAGGTCGGGGTCGGCGTCGGTGAGTCCCGCGATCGCCTCCTCGGCCGTGCCCCCGTGGTGCAGGGTGCGGAGCATCTCGAAGCGCAGCCGCCGGTTGGTCCACGCCTGGGACGCCACCACCCCGGCGGTGGGCACGAGGGCGGGCACGGCGTTGCCCACGGCGAGGGAGCAGCTCGCCGTGGCGGCCCCGAGCAGGCGGGAGTCCGCGCTCCGGGCGATCACGGTGTAGGTCACAAGCACCTCCTGGCCGTCACTGCGTGACGGCCGCGTCGTCGTCGATGGCCGGCCCCGCGCCGACCGGGGAGGACGCTCCCGGCACGCCGTGCCGCCCCGGCCGTGCGCCCCACGGGCCCCGCCCTCAGGAGGCGGGGCCGCCGGCGTGCTCGAGCCGGGCCAGCACCGGGAAGTGGTCGGAGGCCCACACTCCGCGCGGACGGTCCGCCAGCACCCGGGAGCCGAGGACCCGGACCGGCCCGCCGTACAGGATCCAGTCCAGCCGCGGCGTCCTGGGCCGGGGCCCCCGGTACCGGTGGAACGTGCCGGGGGCGTCCGCGGGCAGGGTGTCCCGCAGCCCGCCGGACAGCGCCGCGTCCCACGTGCGGGAGCGGCCGGCGGCCGCGTTCATGTCCCCGAGGAGCAGGAGGGGCCCGCCCCACTCCTGGTGGAGGCGCTGCAGCACGGCGAGCTTGCGCAACCGGGCGGACTCCGGCCACGGGTCGAGATGGGTGGCCACGGCGCGCCAGAGCACTCCCGTGCGGCGGTCCCGCAGGTCCGCCAGGACCAGGGTGCGGGGGAAGAAGTCGCCCGGCCACTTCGACCCCGGGACGTCCGAGGTCGGGGACAGCCAGCGCTGCTGCCACCGCTCGATCTCGAAGCGGGCCGTGTCCACGGCCAGCAGGCACCGCTCGCCGCGGCCGCCGGCGTCCCTGCCCTCGCCGAGCAGGACATGGTCGGCGCCCAGGGCCCCCTGGAGCAGGTGCACCTGCCCCGGGAGGACCTCCTGCAGGGCGGTCAGCTGCGGCCGGTGCGCCCGGAGCACCGTCTGCACCGCCGGGGCGCGGGTGAACCACGCGTCCGGCGACGCCCGGCGGTACGACTCCATCGGGCGCCGCACGTTGAAGGTCATGGCCGTGAACGCGCCCCGGCCCCGCGGACCACGAAGGTCGGCGGGGCCGGGGCGGGCGGGGGCGGCCACGATCGCGGGACGGACTACTGCGCGGCGGACTCCGCCGCGCCCTTCTCCGTGCGGGCGCCGCCGTGCTGCAGGTCGCCGCCGCTGTTCTCGAGGTGGGCGCGCATGAACCACTGGAAGAGCTCGAGCTCCTTGACCTGGCCGATGAGCATGTCCTCGGTGACGGGATCGAGCTCGCCGACCTTCTGGATGGCGTCCCGGTGGTCCCCGATCACGCCGTTGTAGACCAGGTCCAGGGCCGCGAGGTGCTCCACGCCGGTGGCGCGGTTGACCGAGTAGTCGTCCCAGCTGCGGGCCTGGACGAGATCACCGGGCAGGCCGCTCGGCCCCACGCCCATGGTGGCCATGCGCTCGGCGAGCTCGTCGACGAAGCCGCGCACGAGCTCGATCTGCGGGTCGAGCATCTCGTGGACGGAGATGAAGTTGGGACCCACCACGTTCCAGTGGGCGTGCTTGAGGGTCAGCTGGAGGTCGTTGAGGGCGTGCAGTCGCTGCTGCAGCGTCTGGGCGACCTCGTGCCCGTCCTCGGTGGACAGGCCGGGCACGGTGTACGGGGCGGTGCGCTGGTTCGGAGTGGCCATGAGTGCGTCTCCATGATTCCGGCCGCCGCCGGACGGCGGCCTTGCTCGACAACAGTGGACGGCTCGCCGGAGCGGGCCTTTGTCCCCACTATGGCACGGGCGCGGAAGAGTGTCAGCACCCTGTCCATTCGCTCTGCGCGATACGCTGCGCCGGCGCCGGGGACCGCCGGGCCGGGCCTTGCCAGGGCTCCGCGCCGCTGGTTGTCTGGACCCATGGACACCACTCCCGCCTCCGGCGACCAGCTCCCCGACGACCCGCACCTGGCCGAGGACATCGGCGTGGCCGCCGACACCCCTGCCGAGGACATGGAGCAGGAACCCCTGCCCACCGGGCAGACCAACGCCGGGCAGCAGGTCTCCGGCGTGCGCGATGCCGGTGCGGCCGCCGACGGGGAGGACCGGGGCCCGGCAGCGGCCGGCTGATCCCGTGACGGCGCCGACCCTCCCCCGGCGGCCATGAGCACCCGGGGCACCAGCACGGACGGCATCGCCCGGGCCACCGGGACGTCCTGGGCGGCCTGGACGTCCCGGCTCGACGAGCTCGGCGGCCGCGAGATGACCCACGCCGAGCTCGCGCGGGCCGCGGCGGAGCAGCTCGAGGGCGTCGTCGACAACCACGAGTGGTGGGGACAGGCCGTCGCCGTGGCCTACGAGCAGCACACGGGCGCCCGCCGACCCGGGCAGGCCGGGGACGGCACCTTCGGGGTGAACGCGAGCCGCACCGTGGCCGGCACCCCGGACGAGGTGCTCGCCCGGTGGGGCGCGGCCATGGCCGGGCGCGACGGGGCCGGCGGCGTCCCGTTCCAGCGCCCTCCGACCACCGCGGCCACGGAGAAGTGGCGCTACTGGCGGGTCCGGCTGGCCGACGGGACCCGGGCCACCGCGACCATCGGCGGCAAGGGGCCCGGCCGCACCACGATCGCCCTGGCGCACACCGGGCTGGGCAGCGCCGAGGACGTCGAACGGTGGCGCGCGGTCTGGAAGGAGCTGCTGGCCGGCCTCTGAGTCCGGGCCCCGCTTGTGAGACGGCTCACTCCTCGCCTACGGTGACCCAAGTACCTGAGACGAGGAGTATCGCGTGACCCTGCCCTACCCGCATCTGCTGGCTCCCCTGGAGCTGGGCTTCACGACGCTGCCCAACCGGGTGCTCATGGGTTCGATGCACACCGGCCTCGAGGAGCTGCCAGGGGGGTTCGAACGCCTCGCGGAGTTCTACGCGGAGCGGGTGCGGGGCGGTGTGGGGCTCATCGTGACGGGCGGCATCGGCCCCAGTCCCGAGGGCGCCACGCACGCCGGCGGTGCCGTGCTCAACACCCCGGAGGAGGCGGCCCGGCACCGCACGGTCACCGACGCCGTGCACGCCGAGGGCGGACGGATCGCCCTGCAGATCCTGCACACCGGCCGCTACGCCATGACGCCCGACGCCGTGGCCCCGAGCCCGCTGCGCGCCCCCATCAGCCCGGTGGTCCCGCACGAGCTCACCGCGGAGGAGGTCGAGCGGACCATCGAGGACTTCGCCCGCACCGCCGCGCTCGCCCGGGAGGCCGGCTACGACGGCGTGGAGGTGATGGGCTCCGAGGGCTACCTCATCAACGAGTTCGTCGCCGCGGAGACCAACCACCGCACCGACCGGTGGGGCGGGTCCTACGAGAACCGGATGCGCCTGCCCGTGGAGATCGTCCGCCGCGTCCGCGAGCGCACCGGCCCGGACTTCATCCTGGTCTACCGGCTCTCCATGCTGGACCTGGTCCCGGGCGGCTCCTCGCTCGAGGAGGTCGTGGCGCTGGCCCGGGCGGTCGAGGCCGCCGGCGCCACCCTGCTCAACACCGGCATCGGCTGGCACGAGGCGCGCATCCCCACGATCGCCACGGTCGTCCCGCGCGGGGGCTTCTCGTGGGTGACCCGCCGGCTGAAGGGCGAGGTGGGCATCCCGCTGGTCGCCGTCAACCGCATCAACACCCCGGAGACCGCGGAGCGGATCCTGGCCGACGGGGACGCCGACATGGTGTCGCTGGCCCGGCCCCTGCTCGCGGACCCGGCCTTCGTGGACAAGGCGGCACGCGGCCGGGCGGACGCGATCAACACGTGCATCGCGTGCAACCAGGCGTGCCTCGACCACACCTTCGCCGGCAGGGTCGCGTCCTGCCTGGTGAATCCCCGGGCCGGGCACGAGACCCTGCTGCGGCTGGGCCCCACCCGCCGGGCGGAGCGCATCGGCGTGGTCGGCGCGGGCCCCGCCGGGCTGGCCTGCGCCGTGAGCGCCGCGGAGGCCGGGCACGCCGTCACCCTCTTCGAGGCGGAGGACCGGATCGGCGGGCAGTTCCTGATGGCCCTGCGCATCCCCGGCAAGGAGGAGTACGCGGAGACCCTGCGCTACTACGGGGTGCGGCTCGCCGAGCTGGGCGTGGACGTGCGGCTCGGGACACCGGCCGGACCCGCGCACCTGTGCGGCTTCGACCGTCTCGTGCTGGCCACCGGGGTCGAGCCGCGGGTGCCGGCGATCGAGGGGGTGGAGCACCCCTCGGTCGTGGGCTACCGGGACGTCCTGCAGCACGGAGCGCCCGTGGGCCGGCGGGTCGCGGTGCTCGGCGCCGGCGGGATCGGCTTCGACGTCGCCGAGTTCCTGCTGCACCCCGCGGGCGCGGACTTCTACCGGGCGTGGGGCGTCGACACGACGCTGTCCACGCGGGGCGGGCTCGTCCCGCCCCGGCCCGGGCGGCCCGCGCGCGAGGTGACGCTGCTGCAGCGCTCCCCCGGCAAGCCGGGGGCGGGCCTGGGCCGTACGACCGGCTGGATCCACCGGGCCTCGCTCCGGGCCGGGGGCGTCCGCACCCTGACCGGGGTGACGTACCGGCGGATCGACGACGACGGCCTGCACCTCACCGTGCCGGGCCCGGACGGCACGGAACCGGTCGAGCAGGTGCTGGCCGTCGACACCGTGGTGCTGTGCACCGGCCAGGAGCCGCTGCGGACGCTGCGCGACGAGCTGGCCCGTGCCGGGCACGACCCGGGCGCCGTCCCGGTGCACCTCGTCGGCGGGGCCGACGTGGCGGCCGAGCTGGACGCCAAGCGGGCGATCCGGCAGGCCACGGAGCTCGTCGCGTCCATCGGCTGAGCCCCCGCTCGTGTCCCCGGGTGCCACCATGGGGGCAGTCCCGCAGGAAGGAATCCCATGCAGCTCGACCTCCAGCTCGTCAACGCCACGGTCCTGACCATGGATCCGGCCCGCCCCCTCGCGTCGAGCGTCGGCGTGCACGGCGGGCGGATCGTGGTCCTCGACGACCCGGACGTCCCGGCGGCCGAGACCGTGGACCTGGGCGGGGCCACCGTGCTGCCCGGCTTCGTGGACGCGCACTGCCACACCACGTGGTTCGGGCTGGGCCTGGCGGAGGTGGACCTCTCCGGCGTCACGTCCCTGGACGAGTTCTACGCGGCCCTGGAACGCGGCATGGCCGCGAAGCCCCGGGACGAGGAGTGGCTCATGGCCACCGGCTTCTACCCGGCCACCGTGGGCGGGGCGCTGCCCGACATCGACGTCCTCGACCGCATCACGGGCCGCACCCCGCTGTTCGTCCGGTTCACGTCCGGCCATGCGGCGGCGGTGAACTCCGAGGCGCTGCGCCGGGCCGAGATCTTCACCCCCGGGACCCCGGACCCGGTGGGCGGACGGGTCGTGCGGGACGACACCGGACGCGCCACGGGCCTGGTCGAGGAGACCGCGCAGGCGGTGGTGCAGGAGCTGTTCCGCCCGTATCCGATGGCCAAGATCGTGGCGGCCCTCGACCGCGCGACCGCCCGCTACGCCGCGGAGGGCATCACCACGTTCGCCGAGGCCGGGGTGGGGGGCGGATGGATCGGGCACAACCCCTCCGAGCTGCAGGCCTACCAGCAGGCCCGGGAGGCCGGCGCCCTGCACGCCCGGGCCCAGGTGATGCCCGTGCTGGACGTGCTGCACGGGATCGGCGGGCTCGGGGACGGCTCCGAGCGGGGGCTCGACCTCGGGCTGCGCACCGGTTTCGGCGACGACGAGCTGAGCCTCGGTCCGGTCAAGGTGTTCGTCGACGGGTCGCTGCTGGGGGAGACCGCCGCGGTGACCGAGGTCTTCTGCGGCGGGGGGCACTCCACGGGCTACTTCCAGGAGAACCCCGAGCAGATGGCCGAGGCGATCCGCAACGCCTACCGCGCGGGCTGGTCCGTGGCCGCCCACGCCATCGGGGACCGGGCCATCGACTTCGCGATCGACGTGATCACCCGGTGCCAGGACGAGCACGGGCGCCACCGTGCCCCCAACCGGATCGAGCACGCGAGCATCACCCGCCCCGACCAGCTCCCGCGGCTCGCGGCGGCGGGGATCTGCGTGACCCCGCAGATCGGCTTCCTGCGCCCCATGGCCGCCCAGTTCCGCCGGCTCCTGGGTCCGGAGCGCACGGACTGGACCTACCGGGGCCGCAGCTTCCTGGACGCCGGGGTGCGGATCGCGGGCAGCTCCGACCGACCGGTCGCCGACGGCGACGTGCTGCGGTCGGTCCAGGCCTGGACCGACCGTCTGGACGGGGACGGGCGGCGGTTCGGCCCCGCCGGTGAGCGGCTCGACGTGGTGGAGGCCCTCGCCGCCTACACGTCCGAGGCCGCCAAGGCCCTGGGGATGTTCGACCGGATCGGCTCGCTCACCCCCGGCAAGCTCGCGGACCTGGTCGTGCTCGACGACAACCCCGTGGATGTGCACCGGAGGGGCGGGTCCGTGGAGCACATCGGTGTCCGGGCCACCTACCGGGGCGGCCGGCCCACGCACCTCGCCGGCTGAGGGGACGGCGGCTCAGCCCTCGACGAGGATCCCGTCCTCGTCGGCCCACACCGTCCGGCCCGGGCGGAAGGTCACGCCCTCGATGACGACCGGCACGTCCTGCTCGCCGATCCCGTCCTTGGCGGACTTGCGCGGGTTGGAGCCCAGGGCCTTGACGCCCAGGGGCAGCCCGGCCAGGGCGACCCGGTCCCGCACGGGGCCGTTGACGATGACCCCGGCCCACCCGTTGCGCACCGCGGACTCCGCGATCATGTCCCCCATGAGGGCGGTGCCCATGGAGCCGTGGCCGTCGACCACCAGGACCGCGCCCTCGCCCGGGGAGTTGAGCACGGCCTTCACCAGGCCGTTGTCCTGGAAGCAGCGGACCGTGCGCACCGGACCGGTGAACGCGGCCGTCCCGCCCAGGTCGAGGAACTGGCGCGGGCAGGACATCAGCTGCTCGCCGCGCTCGTCGTAGAGGTCGGCGGTGCTGAACGGGCGCGGATCGGTCATGGGCTGCTCCTCGGCTTCCGGTGGCTGTTCCGGGACCAGCCTAGCCACCGGCGCCGCGGCCCTCGGTGCCCGAGTGCTCCGGGGCCGGCCGCGGCGCGCGCTCCGCCGGGGCGCCGACGGTCGTGCCCAGCGGGATCTCGTCGATGAGCAGGGACAGCACGAGGCACCCCGCCGCGACCGGCAGTCCCCACAGGAAGATGGGGGGCAGCGACTGCGCGAAGGCCTGCGCCACGGCGTCCTGCACCGGGACCGGCAGGGTCGCGAGCACCTGGGGGCTCAGGGCGTCGACGTCGAGGGAGGGCACGGCACGGTCCGCGAGCGCGTCGTCGAGCCGGGCGACGAAGACCGAGCCGAAGACGGCGATCCCGAAGGACGCGCCGATCTGCCGGAAGAAGTTCGACGACGACGTCGCGGCCCCCACCTCCGAGGGCGGCACCGCGTTCTGCACGATGAGGACGAGGTTCTGCAGCAGGCAGCCGATGCCGAGCCCGGTGACGGCCATCCCCGCGGCCGTCAGGACGTACGGGGTGGTCCGGTCGATCAGCGACAGCAGCACCAGTCCGGCGGCCATCACCACGGAGCCCAGCACGGGCCAGTGTTTGTAGCGACCGGTGCGCGCGATGCGCCGGCCCGTGCCGATCGTGCCGACGAGCATCCCGACGGTCACGGGGATCATCATCAGACCGGCCCGGGTGGCCGACACGCCGTCGACCATCTGCAGGTACGTGGGCAGGTAGGTGATCGTCGCGAACATGATCACGCCCATGCCCACGGCCGCCGCGGTGGGCACGACGAAGTTGCGCACCCGGAACAGGTGCAGGGGGACGATCGGCTCCGGGGCGCGGCGCTCGACCAGCACGAACAGCACGCCGAGCACCAGGACCGCCCCGGAGAGACCGAGGATGCGCGGGCTCGACCACGCGTACGCGGTGCCGGCCCACGTGGTGAGGAGCACGAAGGCCACACTGCCCAGCGCCAGGAGCGCCGCGCCCAGCACGTCGAGCCGCACCCGCCCCCGGGGGACGTGCGGCAGGTGCAGGAAGCGGGGGATGAACACGAGCGTCACCAGGCCCAGGGGCAGGTTGATGTAGAAGACCCACCGCCAGCTCACGAGGTCCGTGAGGAACCCGCCCAGCAGCGGCCCGCTCACCGAGGCGAGGCCGAAGGCGGCCCCGATCACACCCATGTACTTCCCGCGCTCGCGCGGGGAGACCAGGTCCGCGATGATCGCCTGCGCCCCGATCAGCAGGCCGCCGCCGCCCAGCCCCTGCAGGGCGCGGAAGACGATGAGCTGGGTCATGTCCTGGGCGGCGCCCGAGAGCACCGACCCCAGCAGGAAGACCACGACGGCCACGAGGAAGATCCGCTTGCGCCCGTAGAGGTCGCCCAGCTTCCCGTAGACCGGGAGGCCCACGGTGGCGGCGAGCACGTACGCCGCCACCACCCAGGAGATCCGGTCGAGCCCGTCGAGGTCGCCCACGATCGAGGGCAGCGCGGTGGCCACGATCGTCTGGTCGAGGGCGGCCAGCAGCACCGCCATCAGCAGGCCCAGGAACGTCAGCAGCAGCTGGCGACGCCCGGTGCGCCCGGCGTCCGGGACCACCGGGTCAGCGGTCGATCTTCAGCACGGAGCCGTCCTGGACGTTGACGTACACGTCCGCCGAGTTGCCGTCCGGCTCGTCGATCTCGACCTCCCACACGGTCGTGCCGTCCTCCGTCTCGAGCTGCGCCTCGTCGACCGTGCCGTTGGCCGTCTGCAGCGCCGTGTCCAGCGCGTCCTCGAGGGGGACCCGGACCAGGGCGAGCCGCTCCCGGTCGTCGCCGTCGAGGCCGCCCTCCTCCTCCTGGCTGATCACGTCGTTCCCGTCCTGCGAGACGTACAGCTCGTGCTCGCGGTCGTCGGAGGCGACGCTGACCTCCCAGCTGGCCGGGCTGTCCTCCCGGCCGATCTCGAAGGCCTGGGCGTCGCCGCCCACCGCGTCCTCGGCCGCGCCGATCGCGGAGGCCACGACGGCGGCCTCACCGCCGGACCCGCCGGTGGCGTCCGCACCGGGGCTCTCCGAGGGCGCGCCGGTGCCCGAGGGCGAGGGAGAGCCGGAGTCGTCGGCGGTGGGGCTCGCGTCGTCGTCCGGCGTCCCGGTGTCCTCCGCCGGAGCGGCGGTCTCCACGGGGAGGGGGGCTCCGTCCTCGTCGCCGTCGCCGCACCCGGCGAGGAACAGGAGGGACAGGGCGAGCGCACCCGCGAGCGGGCCCTTCTTGTCAGTGTGCTTCATGCTGTGGATTCTTCTCCCCGGCGGGGCCCGTGGCAAGGACGTCGCCGGGGCGCGGACCCGCCCGGCGCGCACCCCCCACCCGCCTCACAGGCGTCGCGTCTACTATCCTGGAGAACGCCTGACCCGGGACCGGGTGCATGCGCACCGTGATCGACGCCAGGAAGGAGGCGGTATGGGTTTCCTCGAGAACCTCGAGAAGAACATCGAGAAGGCCGTCCGCGCCGCCTTCTCCACCGGCTCCCGGAAGCGGGTGGAGGCGGTCGAGATCGCCAGCGCCCTGCGGCGGGAGCTCGACCAGGAGGCGTTCACGATCTCCGCCGGCCGCACCATGGCCCCCAACGTCTTCGTCGTGGAGTTCTCGGACGACGACTTCCCCCGCGCCCAGGACTGGGGCACGCCGCTCGCGGAGGAGCTGTGCGACGTCGTCATCAAGCACGCGCGCAGCCAGGCCTACACCCTGCAGGGAGCGGTCAAGGTGTCGTTCACCCGCAACCCGGAGGTGGAGGCCGGCGAGTTCCGCGTCCACTCCTCGGCGCAGCGCACCGCGGAGTCGCCCAACACCCCCTCGACCCCGAGCGGGCAGCGGATCGCCCGCGGCCACCGCCGCGAGGAGGACGACCCCGTCCGGACCGCGCCCGTCCAGCACTGGATCCCGGTGCTCGACGTCGAGGGCGACCGGTTCTCCATCAATGCGGACTCGATCGTCCTGGGCCGTTCCGCCGAGGCGGACATCACGGTGGAGGACACCGGCGTGTCCCGCAAGCACCTCGAGATCCGGCGGCAGGGCGAGCACTTCGTGGCCGTGGACCTCGGCTCGACCAACGGTTCCTACGTGGACGGGGAGCGGGTGATCGGCCGCACCGAGCTGGTCAACGGCTCCGTGATCACCATGGGACGGACCAGGATCACGTTCCGCCTCCTGACCCCGAAGGGGAGCCGCTGAATGTCCGAGCTCACCGTCACCCTGCTCCGATTCGGCTTCCTGGCCCTCCTCTGGATCTTCATCCTCAGCATCGTCGCGAGCCAGGGGCGCGACATGGCGGTCGGGGGGAGGCTCCCGGCCGTGCTCACGCGCTCCCGCCCCGACCGGCGCGCCGCGGCGGACGACCCGGTGCCGCCCGCCGCGGGTCCCGCCACCGGGCAGCGCTCCCGCCCCGGGACGCTGGCCGTCCTGGACGGGCCCCTCCGCGGCCGGACCTACTCCCTGGGCGACGCCCCCGTGCTGCTGGGCCGCTCCCCCGAGGTGACCGTGCCCCTCGGCGACGACTACGCCTCGGGCCGGCACGCCCGGCTGTTCCCGCAGGGGTCCCGCTGGTTCCTCGAGGACCTCGGCTCCACCAACGGCACCTTCGTGGGCCAGCAGCGCCTCTCCAGGGCCGTGCCGCTCGAGCCCGGGACCCCGTTCCGGGTGGGCAAGACCGTCCTGGAACTGAGGGCCTGACGCATGGCGATCGCCTTCCGCTACGCCGCACGCTCCGACGTGGGCAGGGTCCGGTCGAAGAACGACGACTCCGCCTACGCGGGCCGCCACCTCGCCGTGGTCGCCGACGGCATGGGCGGGCACGTGGGCGGGGACGTCGCGTCGGCCTCCGCGGTCATGGACCTCACGGGCCTCGACCGGCCCGACCACCACGGCGACGGGGCGACCGTGCTCACGGACGAGATCCAGAACGCCAACCAGAACCTCGCCCGGCTGGTCCTGGGCAATGCCCGCCTCGGCGGGATGGGCACCACCGTCACGGCCCTGCTGGCCGACCAGGACGAGCTCGTCGTGGCCCACATCGGCGACTCCCGCGCCTACCGGCTCCGGGGCGACGAGTTCCGCCAGGTCACCAAGGACCACACCTTCGTCCAGCGGCTCATCGACGAGGGCCGCCTGCGCCCCGACGAGGCCGAGTCCCACCCGCACAAGAACGTGCTGATGCGCGTGCTCGGGGACGTCGACGCGTCCCCCGAGATCGACGTGGAGACCGTCCGCCCCGAGAGCGGCGAGCGCTGGCTGCTGTGCTCGGACGGCCTCAACGCCGTGGTCCGGCCGGAGACCATCGAGTCCGTGCTCGGCTCCACCGACGACCTCAACCAGATCGTGGACACGCTCGTGGAGCTGACCCTCGACCGCGGAGCCCCGGACAACGTGACCGTGGTGGTCGTCCAGGTCTTCGAGACCGACGAGACCGCGCCCGTGCCGCTCGTCGGCGAGACGCGCGGTGCGCTCCCGGACGCCTCGCGCACCTCCGACGAGATCACCGCGGACACCGGAACGCAGACCCCGGCCGAGGACGCGTCCGAGTCCTCGGCGGCCGCGCTGCGCCGCGGCCTCGCCGCCCGCCCCCACCTGCTCGTGGGCGCGGCCGCCAACGCCACCCAGACCGGGCGCATCCCCACCGTCAGCGACAGCGTCCTCGAGCGCCGCGCGACCCTCCTGCAGACGTCGGCCCCCGACACGCTGGCGGATCCGCAGGAGGTCGAGTCGGCGCTGCACCGCGCGGACGCCGCCGCCCCGTCCCCGCGCCGGCGCCGGCACAGGCGTGCCGTGACGGTGCTCGCCCTCGCCACGGCCGGGCTGCTCCTCGTCGCCGGCGGATGGCTGACCGGCGGCTGGATCAGCTCGCAGTACTACGTCGGCGAGCAGCAGGGCAGCGTGGCGATCTACAACGGTGTCTCCCAGTCGCTCGGTCCCGTGAGCCTGAGCGACCTCGAGCGCACCACCGACCTGCGGATCGACGACCTCCCGGGCTTCGCCCAGGAGCGGGTGCGCAGCGCCATCCCGGCGGACAGCCTCGAGGAGGCGGAGCGCATCGTGCGCGAGCTGCGCGAGTCCGTCCCGGAGGAGACCGACGGCACCGCGCCGCGCCCCACCGGCACCGTCCTGCGGGCCACGGACCCACCCGCGGCCCCGCCCGCCGCCGGCACCGGTGAGGACCGATGAGCGCCCCCGCCGGGGCCTCCGCCCAGGAGCAGACCGGACCCCGCCAGAAGCCGCGGCGGCTCGCCGAGCTGCTCCTGCTCGTCCTGGCCGTGGGCATCGGCGTGGGCGCGAACATCCTCGTGGACCCCGACCAGCTCGGCTCCGGGGACCCGCACATCCTTCTCTCGGGACTGGTCCTGGGCATCGGCGCCCTGCTGCTGCACGTGGTGGTGCGGCTGCGGGCCAAGTACGCGGACCCCTACGTCCTGCCGATCGTGGTGGCGCTCAACGGCCTGGGCATCGCCATGATCCACCGGATCGACCTCACCACGGACCAGTCGGCCGCGGGCGCCCAGGTGGTGTGGACGGCCTTCGCGATGACCGCCGCCGGCCTGGTGCTCTGGTTCCTCAAGGACCACCGGGTGCTGCGGCGGATCACCTACATCTGCCTCCTGCTCAGCGGGCTGCTGCTGGTCCTCCCCCTCCTGCCCGGTCTCGGTCTGGAACTCAACGGCGCCCGGATCTGGGTCTCGGTGGGCGGCCGCACGTTCCAGCCCGGCGAGGTCGCCAAGATCACGCTGGCCGTCTTCTTCGCGGGCTACCTCTCGACCAACCGGGACCTCATCCTCCTGGCCGGCAAGAAGGTCGGCCCCGTGCGCCTGCCGCGGTTCCGGGACATGGCCCCCATGTTCGCCGCCTGGATCATCGCGATCGGCGTGCTCGTGTTCCAGCGGGACCTCGGTTCCGCCATCCTGTTCTTCGGCCTGTTCCTGGCCATGATCTACCTGGCCACGACCCGGCTGAGCTGGATCGTCATCGGCCTCCTGCTCGTGGCCGTGGGCGGCTTCCTGGCCAGCCAGGTCTTCGGCCACGTCGCCGCGCGGCTGGACTCCTGGCTCAACGCGTTCGACCCCGAGGTGTACAACCGGGCCCCGGGCGGCTCCGGGCAGATCGTCCAGGGCCTCTTCGGGCTCTCCTCGGGCGGGCTCTTCGGACAGGGACTGGGACAGGGCCGGCCCGACCTCGTGTCCTACGCCAACTCGGACATGATCATCACCGCGTTCGGCGAGGAGCTGGGGCTGATCGGGCTCAGCGCCGTGCTGGTGCTGTTCTTCCTCTTCGTCACCCGGGGCTTCCGGGCCGCCCTGGGCACCCGCGACGCCTTCGGCAAGCTGCTGGCCGCGGGGCTCTCCGCGGTCATGGTCCTGCAGCTGTTCGTGGTGGTGGGCGGGGTCACCCGCCTCATCCCCCTCACCGGGCTCACCACCCCGTTCATGTCCGCCGGCGGGTCCTCGCTGCTGTCCAACTGGATCATCGCGGCGATCATCCTGGCGATCTCCCACACGGCCCGCCGGCCCGTGGTCACCGGTCCGGCCACCGAGGCCGACCTCGCCGAGGTCGCCGCCCACGAGGCCGCGCTGCGCGAGGCGGCCCGGCAGGACGAGCAGGAGCGCGCCGAGCGCCGCCGCGACCGCCGCAACGGGGAGCAGACGGACGGGTCGCCGGCGGACGAGGACGCTCCCGGCGCCGAGCAGCCCGCCACGCCGGCGGAGACCACCCGCGGAACCGCGCCGTCCCCCGACACCGCAGCCACCGAGCCGATCGCGGCCGCGGGCCCGGGCGGGCACCGGGACGCCGGGGACGAGGACGAGGACCATCTCGGCGGCACGCCCACCGAGGCGATGTCCCGCCTCACCGACCATGACCGCAGGGACCCCGGAGGGTCCCGGAGCACCGAGCGCGGAGGAGCATCGTGAACCGGGCGATCCGACACACCTGGGTGGCCGGCGTGGCGATCTTCACCGTGCTGCTCCTCGCGCTGACCTACGTGCAGTTCTTCGCGGCGGGCGCGCTCGAGGCCCACCCCTGGAACAACCGCAGCCTGTACGACCAGTTCGGCGCCGACCGCGGGGCGATCCTGGTGGACGGCGACCCGAAGGCCTCCTCCGTGCCCTCGGAGGACGACTTCGAGTTCCAGCGCGTCTATGCGGATCCGCTGGCGTACGGTCACCTGACGGGCTACTTCTCCCTGGTCTACGGCGCCACGGGACTCGAGGCAGCCCTCGGCGACGAGCTCTCCGGCGCCTCCGACGAGCAGTTCTACGACCGGGTGGTCTCGATGTTCTCCGGGAACCAGCCCACGGGCGCCTCGGTCGAGCTCACGATCGACCCCGTGCTGCAGCAGACCGCCGCCGAGGTGCTGCAGGGGCGGAAGGGGTCCGTGGTGGCCCTCGACCCGGAGACGGGCGCGATCCTCGCCATGGTCTCGAGCCCCGGCTACGACCCCAACGAGCTGGCCTCGCACGACTCGGGCTCCGTGATCGCCGCCGCGGAGCGGCTCAACGCGGACCCCGAGGAGCCCCTCGTCAACCGGGCCGTCGCCGGCGACCTCTACGCCCCCGCCTCGACGTTCAAGATCATCGACACCGTGGCCGCCCTGGAGTCCGGGGACTACACCACGGAGACCCTGATCCCGAACCCCCAGGAGCTGCCCCTGCCCGGCACCGACGTGACCCTGCCCAACTACGTGGGCGGCACGTGCACCGCCCGCACGCAGGCGGACCTGGAGTTCGCCCTCGAGCAGTCCTGCAACACGCCGTTCGCCTCGATCGCCCTGGACCTCGGGGAGGACGCGATCCGGGAGACCGCCCGGAACTTCGGCTACGGGGAGCCCCTCTCGGTGCCGCTGCAGGTGACCCCCTCCGTCTTCCCCGAGGAGCTCAACGAGGCGCAGCTCGCGCTGTCCTCGATCGGCCAGTACGACGTGCGGACCACGCCGCTGCAGGTGGCCATGACGAGCGCCACGATCGCCAACGACGGCGTGATGATGAAGCCGCAGCTCGTGGAGACCGTGCGCTCCGCCGACCTGTCCGTGATCGAGGAGTTCACCCCGGAGCAGCTGCGCCGCTCCACGAGCGCGGACGTCGCCAACACCGTCACGGAGCTCATGGTCGAGGTCGTCGACGACGGCATCGCGGGCGGCGCGGCCCTGCCCGGCGTCGAGGTGGCCGGCAAGACGGGCACCGCCGAGATCGGCTCGGACGAGGGCCTCAACGACGCCTGGTTCACGGGCTTCGCCCCGGCCGACGACCCCCAGGTGGCCCTCGCCGTCGTCTTCGAGGACGTGGACGTGGCGACGGGCGCCTCCCTGACCAGTCCGAGTGCCAAGCGACTCTTCGAGGCGGTGTTGAACAAGTGAGACCATCGTCGAGCACCGTCCTGGGCGGGCGCTACGCACTGACCGATCGGATCGCGATCGGCGGCATGGGTGAGGTGTGGAAGGCCAAGGACCGGGTCCTGGGCCGCATCGTGGCCGTGAAGATCCTCAAGGAGGAGTACACGGGGGACCCGAACTTCCTGCAGCGCTTCCGCGCGGAGGCCCGGCACACCGCTCTCCTGAACCACCCCGGCGTCGCGAACGTCTTCGACTACGGCGAGGAGGAGGGCTCCGCCTTCCTGGTCATGGAGCTGGTCCCCGGCGAGCCGCTGTCCAACATCATCGAGCGGCGCAAGACCCTCGGACCGGACACGGTGCTCAACTACATCGGGCAGACGGCCCGGGCCCTGGCGGCCGCGCACGCCCAGGGCCTCGTGCACCGGGACGTGAAGCCCGGCAACCTCATCATCACCCCGGACAACCGGGTGAAGGTCACGGACTTCGGGATCGCCCGCCTGGCGGACCAGGTGCCCCTCACGGCCACCGGGCAGGTCATGGGCACCGCCCAGTACCTCGCCCCGGAGCAGGCCACGGGCCAGACCGCCACGGGGTCCTCGGACATCTACTCGCTGGGCATCATCGGCTACGAGTGCCTGGCCGGGCGGCGCCCGTTCACCGGGGAGTCGCAGATCGCGATCGCCCTCGCGCAGGTCAACGACCCCCCGCCGCCGCTGTCCGACGCCGTGCCCGAGACCGTGCGGGCGCTCCTGATGTCGATGCTCGCGAAGGACCCGCGGGACCGCCCGGCCACGGCCGGCGCCCTGGGCACCGCCGTGGACGCCATCCGCCGCGGTGACGAGGACGCCGCGGTCGCCGCGGTCCCCGGCATGCGGCCCTTCCTCGACCTGCCCGACGACGACGCCACCCAGGCGTTCGAGCCGGTGCGCGACGAGCCGACCCAGGTGCTGGACCGCGACAGCAGGTCCGCGGCGGCGGCCGCGGGCGCGGCGGCCGGACCGCCGCGCCCGATCACCGCCGAGCTGACCGTCGTCGACGCCCCCCGCCGCCCCGAGGAGGACGCCGGGAGCTACGGCGCCGGCCCGGCCCGGCCCGCGCAGCGCCCCGAGACCCGCTCGGTGTGGTCCTGGCTGCTGCCGGTGCTCCTGGTGCTGCTCGTCCTGGGGGGCCTGCTGTGGTTCTTCCTCCTCCGCGATCCCGTGCCCGTGAGCCAGGAGCCGTCGCCGACCGGCACCGTGTCCACCTCGCCGCTGTCCGTGGCCCCGGCCGATCCGGCGGCGGAGGACCCCGGCGCGGACGCGGTGGAGGTCCTCGCCGCCCGGTACGAGGGCCGGCCCGTGGACGACGTGGTGCAGGAGCTCTCGGACCTCGGCTTCCCCGTGGAGCGCGTGGGCCGCACGGCGGACGACGAGGAGAACACCGTCCTGTCCCTGAACCCGGTGGGCCAGGTGTCGCGGAGCACGACCATCACGGTCGAGTACTCGACGGGCCCGGACACCGTCGAGCTGCCCACGGGGATGGTGGGCCGGCCGGCGCAGCCCCTGATCGACGAGATCACCGCCCTCGGCGTCAACATCACCCTCCGGGAGGAGGCCACCGCGGACGCGGAGCCGGACACGGTGCTGCGGACCCAGCCGCTGGGCGGGTCCACCGTCCGCCCCGGCGACACCGTCGAGATGTGGGTCGCCGTCGCGCCGGGGGCCACCCCCACCACCGGATCCCCCGCGTCCACGGCGTCTCCGGCCGGATCCGACCAGGAGGGCTGAGCCGTGCCGGGCCGGAACGTCGTTCCCCGCCTGATCAACGACCGCTACGAGGTGGGCGAGACCGTCGGCCGCGGCGGGATGGCGACGGTCCACCTCGGGCGGGACCTGCGACTGGACCGGCGGGTGGCCATCAAGGTGCTGCGCCCCGAACTGGCCCGGGACGACACGTTCCACGAGCGCTTCAAGCGCGAGGCGCAGTCCGTGGCGGCGCTGAACCACCACTCGATCGTCTCGGTCTACGACACGGGCGAGATCCTCGCGGAGACCGACGAGGGCGTGGACCGGCCCTACATCGTGATGGAGTACGTGCCCGGGCGGACCCTGCGCGAGCTGATCCACGAGGACGCCGTCACTCCCCGGGACGCCGTGGACATCACGCTCGGCATCCTCGACGCCCTCGAGTACAGCCACCGGGCGGGCATCGTCCACCGTGACATCAAGCCCGCCAACGTGATCGTCACCCCGGAACGGCAGATCAAGGTCATGGACTTCGGGATCGCCCGGGCGGTCGAGGACACCGCACCGGCGCTCACCCAGGCCCAGGCGGTCCTCGGCACCGCGCAGTACCTGTCCCCGGAGCAGGCCCGGGGCGAGTCCGTGGACGCCCGCTCCGACCTCTACTCCGCCGGGTGCGTGCTCTTCGAGATGCTCACGGGGCGGGCGCCGTTCGTGGGCGCGTCCTCGGTGGACATCGCCGCCCAGCACGTCCGGGACCGTCCCCCCGCGCCCTCCGAGCTGGATCCCCGGCTCGGGTCCCGTGTCGACGCCTTCGTCGCGAAGGCTCTCGCCAAGGACCGGTCCGTCCGCTTCCAGGACGCGGGGCAGATGCGCCGCGCCCTGCGCGAGCTGCGCCCGGCGGTGCCGGACGATCTCGACGCCACCCAGTCCCTGCACACGGTGCCGGATCAGGACGAGGACACGAAGACCCTCCCGCCCGTCCCCGTGCCCGTCCCCGCCCCGATGGGGGCCGGCGAGCCGACGGCCGAGGGCACGGCGGTCCCGCCGGCCGCGAGGACGGGGGACGGCGGCTCGGCCCCGGCGCGGCGCCGCCGGCGGCGGTCCCTGCGCGGCGCGATGCTGGGCCTGCTCGTGCTGGCGGCCCTCGGCGTCCTGGGGTTCGTGGCCCTCCAGTGGTTCCAGGACCAGCGCGGCGGGCCGGCGTTCACCGCCGTGCCCTACGTGGCGGGCATGGACGCGTCGGTGGCCGAGACGGTCCTGCGCAACGCGGACCTCGTGCCGCAGCGCGAGGAGGTCTTCGACGACGTCGTGCCCGAGGGCGACGTGGTGGGCACCGACCCGGTGGCCGACACGCGGCTCGAGGAGGGTGCCACCGTCGTCATCGACGTCTCGAGGGGTCCGTCGGAGGTGGAGGTCCCCGAGGAGCTCGTGGGCCGGTCGGAGGCGGACGTGCGGGAGGCCCTGGAGGCCGCGGGGCTCGAGGCCGGGGACACCCGCACGGCGAACAGCTCGTGGGCGCCGCGGGGGATGGTGGTCGGGACCGTCCCGGCCGGCGGGACCACCGTCCCGATCGGCTCGGAGGTGGAGCTCGTCCTGTCCACGGGGCGGGTGACCGTGCCTCAGCTCGTGGGTCTGAGCCAGGAGGAGGCGACCGCCGCCCTCGACGCGGACGCGGTCCGCCTCCCCTACGAGATCGCCACCGCACCCCGGAGCGGGGTGCCGGCCGGGCAGGTCGTGGACCAGAGCGTGGACGCCGGCCAGTCCGCGCCGCAGGGCACCACGGTCCGGCTCACCGTGGCGGTCGCCCCGGAACCGCCCCGGCCGCCCGCGCCCACGTCCGCCCCGACGTCGCCGCCGTCCCCGGACCCGACCGAGGAGGAGCAGGACGCCCCCGACGACGCCCCCGGCGACGGGGCGGAGGAGGACAGCGGGGAGGAGACCCAGGAGGACGGCGGACCGGAGGACGGCGGATCGGAGGACGGCGAGCCGGAGGACGACCGCGACGCCGAACCGGCGACCGACTCCGACGCCGCGGCGCTCGGAGCGGACCGGCAGGACGCCCTCGCCGGGCGCGCGGAGGTCGGGCGCGCCTCTCCGGCGTCCGGCCGCACGGAGGCCGAGCGTGCGGTGGAGCGGACGGAGAGCGCGGGGTCCGGGCGCGGCCAGTAGCGGCGCCCGCGGTCCGGCCCTCCTGACCCCGCAGACCGTCCCCGCGGTCCTCGCTCCGGGGACCGCGGGGCCGCGGTCAGACGGTGATCAGCGGGGACAGGGACGCGGCGGCCCGCGCCGCGCCCGTGAGCCCCACGAGCTCGAGCCAGTTGCCGAGCATGAGGTAGCCGCCCTCCGTGAGGACGGACTCGGGGTGGAACTGCAGCCCGTGCAGCGGAGCGCTCTTGTGGCGCAGGCCCATGATCACCCCGTTCGGGGTGCGCGCGGTGACCTCGAGGACGTCGGGAACGGACCGGTCGACCACGGCGAGCGAGTGGTAGCGGGTCGCCGTGAACGGGCTCGGCACCGTGCCGAAGACGCTCGTGCCGTTGTGCTCCACCTGCGAGGTCTTCCCGTGCATGAGCTCCTCGGCGTGGGTGACGGTGCCGCCGTAGGCCTCGGCGAGGGCCTGGTGACCGAGGCAGACCCCGAGCAGCGGCTGCCGCGTCCGCTCGGCGTGGCGGATGAGCGCGGTGCACACCCCGGCGTCGGCGGGGGCGCCGGGTCCGGGAGAGAGCAGGACGCCCTGGTGCTCGTCGGCGAGGGCGCAGGAGGCGCTCTCGCCGAGGTCGTCGTTGCGGATGACCGTGGTCTCGGCACCGAGCTGCTCGAGGTAGCCGACGAGGGTGTAGACGAAGCTGTCGTAGTTGTCCACGACGAGGATCTTGACGGTCACGGGGTCTCCTGGGAGTGGGGCGCCTCTCGGCGCGTTCGCCCGTCCAGCTTACGCGTCCGCGGGACGGCACGCACCGGGCGGCTAGACTGGTGCACCGGACCCCCCGCCGTGCAGACGGCCCGCTTGGTGATCAGGAGGATCAGTGCCCGAGTCCAAGAACCGCCGCAAGAAGACCGCCCGCCGTCCCGGCGGCTCCGGACGGACGGCGCCGTCCGCCACGCCGCCCGTCGACGCGGAGCTCGCACGACTGGCGGCGGAGGGACTGCCCGGCGGCTCCACCGCCTTCGACCCGGAGGCCACGGCCAACGCGGTGGCGCAGGAGCTCACCGAGCGCTCCCGGCACGGCTCGCCGGAGGCCCCGGCCCCGACCCCCACCTGGTACAAGGTCATCATGCTGGGCCTGCTGGTGGTCGGTCTGCTGTGGCTCATCGTCTACTACCTCTTCCAGGGCGCCTACCCCGTCCCCGGGATCGGCACGTGGAACATCGGCGTCGGCCTGGCCCTGATGATGGCAGGCCTGATCATGACCACCAGGTGGCGGTGACGGGTCCCCGGTCCGGCCGCACCACGGACTCCCCGTCCGGACCGGTGTCCGGACGGGGAGTCCGTCGTTCCCGGCCCGCCGCAGCAGCCGCGCACCTGGAACAATGAGGCGAGATCCCCACGACCACGGAGGCACCGTGTCCCATCGCAGCACCGGCCCCGAGGACTCGCCCGAGCCCTCCCCGCGGCCCCTCGAGGACGAGATCGCCGCGTCGCGACCGGAGGGCGGACGACGGTTCGACCCCGCCAGGTTCGAGGTGCGGCTGCGCCGGTGGGCCCTGCTGCTGCTGGTCGCGGCCCCCGTGGTCTGGTTCGTCGTGCAGCAGTTCCGCTAGCGCCGGCCACCGCGTGCACGGCACCGGCCCGCGACCCCGGTCGGGGCGCGGGCCGGTGGTCTCGAGGGCGCGGCCGCCCGGGGATCAGACCTCGGCCGAGATGGACTCCTGGCCCTCGACGGTCGCCTCCGGATCGTCCTGCGGCGCGGTGAACGCGACGTCGAGGCTGATGACGACCTTGTCGGAGACGAGGACCCCGCCGGCCTCCATCGCGGCGTTCCAGGTGATGCCGAAGTCCTTGCGGGAGATCGTGGTCTCGGCGGAGAAGCCGGCACGGGTCACGCCGAAGGCGTCCACCACCACGCCGCTGAACTCGGTCCCGAGCTCGACGGTGCGGCTCACGCCCTTGATCGTCAGCTCGCCGGTGATCGTGCCGTCCTCGCCGTCGAAGGCCACGGCGGTCGAGGTGAAGGTCATCGTGGGGTGCTCCTCGACCGCGAAGAAGTCGGCGCTGCGCACGTGGGCGTCGCGGTCGGCGTTCTTGGTGTCGATGGACGCCGTCCGGATGGTGGCGCTCAGGGTCGAGCTCTCGACCGGGTCGGTGACCTCGAGCTGCGCGTCGACCTCGCCGAAGGTGCCGCGCACCTTGGAGATCCCGGCGTGCCGGACGGTGAAGCCGACCTCGGAGTGGGCGGGGTCGAAGGTCCAGGAACCGGGGACGAGACCGTTGAGCTGGGACATGGTGTTCTCCTTGGGGTGAGCGACGAACAACTGGTTGCTTCGTCAACTACCCTAGGACCCTCTTGGTGATGTGTCAACAACAACGGTCGAGGGGATCCCGGCGACACTCCACGGGGGCGGGGAGGCTCAGGCCTCGGGGTCCAGCGCGGAACGGTCGTTGAGCTCGTGGAAGCGGCGGCGGTGGTAGACGAGCGGTCCGCCCGTGCCCTCGTGGCCCAGGACGTCGACCACGGCGGCGTTGAACACGAGGGCAGGACCGGCCTTGATCCTGGCCAGCGGGACCGCTCGCAGGACACGGCCGACGCCCAGCAGCCGGGGCTCCCCCGTCCCCAGGTACTCCCACGGCATGTCCGCGCCGAAGCGCGGGGACCCGGAGACGGCGAAGGACCTCGCCAGGTCCAGGTTCTCGGCGTCCAGCAGGTGCACCAGGAAGGACTCGGCCTCGGCCAGCAGCGCGGCCGACCCCTGCCGGGCCTGCAGCGAGAAGCCGAGGATCGGCGGCACGACCGACACGGACGAGACCGAGGACGCCGTCAGGCCCACGGGGCCGTCCGGTCCCCGTGCGGTGATGATCGCGACGCCCGCCGGGTGGTCGGCGAACGCCGCCTTGAAGGCCTCGCCGACGTGGTCCAGGTTCTCGAGGTGGCCGGCCGGGACCTCGAGGTCGGCGACCTCCGAGGCCGCGCGCTCGGCGGGCGCACCGGACGGCGGGGCGGCGCCGGGCCCGGGCTCGCGCGTCGCCTGCACCGGGGCACCGGCTCCGGGTGCGCCGTCGTCGGGACCTCGGCCAGGTCCGCGTCCGTGCTGCTGGGCCGCCATGAGAGTCCTTCCGTGGGAGGCCGTGGGAAACCGTGGGCGGGCGCCGCGGGTCGGCGTCATCCGCCCACGCTAAGACCACAACCGGGGCGGGGAGCAAACGATTCCGCCGCAGGTCCGGGGACTCCCGACGTCACAGTCTTGCACGGGCACCTGGTCCGGTGCTCGGGGGTCACCGGGCCAGCCCCCGGTAGCCGCGGGCGTAGTGCACCAGCGGGTCGTCCGCCCGCGCCTCCGCGACACCGCGCCCCATCGCGGTCACCTCACCGACGACGATCCGGTGCGTTGCGGCCGTGTGCACGGCCACGGTGGACAGCTCGAACCACGCGAGCGCCCCGTCCAGCACCGGCGCCCCCGACCGCGGCGCGCGACGGAAGGGGACGCGGTCCAGCAGGCCCTCGACCGGGTTGCCGGGGCTCGCGAGCCAGTTGGCGGTCCCTTCCTGGTCCCGCCGCAGCACGGAGAGCGTCCATGCGCCGGAGGACTCCACGGCGTCGCAGATCCGGCCCTCCTCGAACAGGCTCACGAGCATGGTGGGCGGGTCGTAGGACACGTCCAGGAACCCCGTCACGGTCGCCGCGACGTCGCGCCGGCGGTGCCGCGCGGCCACCACCGCCACGCCGGAGGCGATGTCGGCGGCGAGGAGGCGGTACGCACCGACGTCCTCGGCGTCCGGCGCCGCCGGGTCGACCAGGTGTGCGGGGGCGGCGTCGGGAAGTTCCATGCCGCCAGTGTGGCACGGGGCTCAGCGGGCCGGTCCGGCACGTCCCGTCATCCGCAGGGTGAGGTTCAGCCGCCCGCCCTTCATGCCCAGCGCGGCCGGTCCCGTGCCGGGGAGGATGCGCGGCACGCCGTGGAACGCGTAGCGGGAGGGGCCCCCGAAGACGAACAGGTCCCCGCTGCGCAGCTCGATGTCACGGTACGGCGCCGAGCGGGTCTGCGTGTTCCCGAACCGGAAGACGCACGCGTCGCCGAGGGAGAGGGAGACGATCGGCGCCGCGGAGGCCTCGTCCTTGTCCTGGTGCATGCCCATCCGGGCGGCGGCGTCGTAGAAGTTCACCAGTGCGGTGTCCGGCCGGTGGTCCCGTGCGTCCGGGCTGCCGGGCCCGTAGGCCTCCAGCACGGCCCGGCGGCCCAGCGCGCTCAGCCACGGGGGCATGTCCGGGGCGCGCTCGTGCTCCCCGGTGCGCAGGTACCGGTAGGGCGCCCCGTCCCGGCCCAGCGTGGTGGAGCGCACCGACATGCGCCCGCCCCCCGGAAGCACCACGTGGCGCATGGGTGCGGGGCCCAGCGCCCACTCGCGGCACCGGAGCACGAGCTCCCGCTGGTCCTCGAGCCCGAGCCAGTCCGGCACGTGGACGGCTCCGGGCACGATCTCGGCGCGCTCCCGCGGCAGCTCGAACAGCTCGGGCGTCCCGGACGAGAGGTCGGTCATGGGGCCGAGCGTAGCCGGGCCCCCGGACACCGCTCGGCCCAGCACGCCCCCGCCCACCACGCAGGGCCCGCGGCGCCTACCACGCCCCGCCCGCGGCGCACAGCCCCGGTGTGCGCTCCGCCACGGCGCCGCCGCGCGGACAGGAGTAGCGTGGAGGACCGCCCGAATTCCCCGCGAAAGGTCCGCCGTGCCCCTCCCCCTGTCCGTCATCGACTTCGCCACCGTCCGCCGGGGCGCCTCCGTGGGCGAGAGCTTCGCCGACTCCGTGCGGCTCGCCCAGCACGCCGAACGGCTGGGCTACCGGCGGGTCTGGTACTCGGAGCACCACAACATGCCGACCATCGCCTCCTCGGCCCCCGCCGTGCTGATCGCCCACGTCGCGGCGCACACCGCCACCATCCGCCTGGGCGCGGGAGGGGTCATGCTCCCCAACCACTCCCCGCTGGTGATCGCCGAGCAGTTCGGCACGCTCGCGGAGCTGCACCCCGGACGCATCGACCTGGGCCTGGGGCGCGCCCCCGGCACGGACCCGCGGACGGTGCGGGCCATGCGCCGCGACCCCGCCGCCGCCGAGCAGTTCCCCCAGGACGTCCGCGAGCTGCAGGGCTACCTCGGCGGCCGCTCGATCGTCCCCGGCGTCAGCGCCGTGCCGGGAGCGGGGACGGACGTGCCGCTCACGATCCTCGGCTCCTCGCTGTTCGGAGCCCAGCTCGCCGCGGCCTACGGACTGCCCTACGCCTTCGCGTCCCACTTCGCCCCGGACGCCCTCGTGGAGGCCGTGGCCGCCTACCGCGCCGGGTTCCAGCCCTCCGAGCAGCTCGCCGAGCCGTACGTCGTCGCGGCCGTCAACGTCATCGCCGCGGACACCGCCCAGGACGCCGCGGAGCAGCTCGGGACCGCTCGGCGCGAACGGGTGCGCGCCATGGTGGGCCGCGGCCGTCAGCTGAGCGAGGCCGAGCTGGACATGGTCATGGACAGCCCGGCCGGGCAGCAGATCCTGCACATGCTGCACTGGTCGACGGCGGGCACGGCCGAGGAGGTGCGGTCCTACCTGGAGGAGTTCGCGGCGACGGCCGACGCCGACGAGCTCATGATCGCCCCCTCCTCCCCCACCCAGGAGCAGGTGCTGCGCTCGCTCGAGATCCTGGCCGAGGCCTGGGCACAGGACACGACGGCAGTTCTTCCGTCCGGGGCGTCGCAACTGTAAATTCAGGGAGTCACCGGCGTCCGCCGTCACGGCGCCGCCTCCGGGAGGCGCCCCCTCCCGAAAGGTCACCATGTCCTCCGTCACCGCCAGACGCACCGTCAGACGCACCGCCACCGCCCTGGCGGCCGCGCTCGCCCTCGCGGGCGCGGCCGCGGCCCCCGCTGCCGCGGCACCGCGCACGATCGACCTCGTCAATCTCGGCGACTCCTACTCCGCGGCCTTCGGCACCGGCGGACTCCAGCAGGTCGAGGGCCTCCCCGAGTGCTATCAGGGCACCGGACAGGACCACGTCGACGCCCTGGGATCGCACCCCCGCGTCGACGTGATCCTGGACGCGGCCTGCGCCGGCGCCACCACGCAGGACGTGCGGGGCCTCGTCTCCGTCCCCCTCGTGGCCGACGCCCTCGCGGACGCCGACGTGGTGACGCTGACCATGGGGGGCAACGACATCCTGTGGGGCCGGTTCATCGAGGCCTGCAGCGCTCCCGCCGAGGCCGCCTACGGACCGGAGCCGTGCGAGGCCATGCTCGCCCAGGCGCCCTCGCTCGTCGCCGGTGCCGCCGCCTCCGCGGCCGAGACGGTCGCCGCGCTCGACGCGGAGACGGACGCGCGCATCGTGGTGCTCGGCTATCCGCACCTGTTCGACGACCGGCAGGACACCCCGCTGATCTCCGCCGCGCGCGCCGGCGAGCTCAACGCCTGGACAAACCGCCTCAACGCGGCCCTCGCGGCGGGCGTGGAGGAGGAGGGCGCCGTGTTCGTCGACGTCACCGACCGCTTCCGCGGGCACGGCGTCGGCTCGGCGGAACCGTGGATCCTCTTCGACCCCGAGAGCGACCACAACCTGCACCCGACCGAGCGCGGCTACCTCTCCGGGTACTTCCCGGAGCTCCTCGGCCAGGTGGCCCGGGCCTGCTGACCGCTCCCGGAGCGCGACGAGGGCCCCGGATCGATGATCCGGGGCCCTCGTCGTGGTGGCGCGGCAGGGTCTCAGCGGCCGTGCCGCCGCGGTGACGTCAGGAGTTCTTGGACTGTCCCTTGACGTTCTGGGCGGAGTCCTGGGCGGAGGACTTCACGTGCTGCCCCTCCGACTTGGCCTCGTCCTTGACCTCACGGACGCCGGCCTGCGCGGTGTCCTTGACGGACTTCGCGGCTTCCTTGGCCGGCTCCTTGAGGTCCTTGACGTCGCCCGCGACGCTCAGGGCGACGTTCTTGGCGGCGTCCTTGGCCATGCTCTTGGCACTGTCCGTGGCGGACTCGACGGCGCCCTGGGCGTGCGGCTTCGCACGGTCGGCCGCCTTGGCTGCGAGCTCCTGCTCCTTCTGCGAGGACGGCAGCAGGGACCCGATGAGCCACCCGGTGCCGAGGGCGATCAGCCCGGCGGCGAACGGGTTGCCCCGGGTCTTGGCCTTGGCCGTGGCCGGGGCGCTCTGCACGCCCTCCTTGAGGTCACCGGCACGGTCCTGGACGCCGTCCTTGAGGTCGCCCACACGGTGCTGCGCGCCCTCCTTGAGGTCGTGGCCGCGACCGGAGGCGTCGTCCGACGCCCCCATGATGCGCTCACGGACGTCCGTCGCCTTGTCCCGCAGCTTGTCCTTCTGCCGGTCGACGACGCGGTCCGGGGTCACCTTCTCGGCGACGGCGTCGACGTCCGCGTTGAGGCGGGCGCGGGTCGCCTCGATGTCGGCTCGGATCTCTTCGGGGTTCTGCTGGCTCATCGGTTCTCCTTCTTGGAGGGCTTCACGGTCTCCGGGATCTCGGTGACGGTCTCGCGGGTCAGGGGCAGGGGATCCTCGGTGGCGTCGGTCATCTCCCGCTTGCCCTTGTTGAGGTTCTTCTTGCCGACGGCGGCCAGGATGGCGGCGATGACGGCCCAGATGACCGCCACGATCACCGAGGACCAGGCCAGGCCCACCAGGTTGCTCAGTCCCCACATGAGGGCGATGGAGAGGAAGAGGAGGACGAAGTGGCCGGCCACGCCGGCCCCGGCGAGCATGCCGGCGCCCTTCCCCGCGTCCTTGGCGGACTCCTTGGTCTCCTGCACCACCTGGGTCGTCTCCGCCTTGGCGAGTGCGATCTCCTGCTGGATGAGCGTGGAGAGGTTGGTGCTCAGCGACTTGAACATCTCGCCGAGCGACTCGTGCTCCGCGCGGTTCTCGGCGTCCGAGGGAGGAATGGGGTGGCTCATCGACGCTCACCCTCCTGTTCGGGGTAGACGGTGCCGGGCACGCGGTCGGTGTAGGTGCGAGCCGCCTCGCCCTGCTCGTCCGAGCGGTAGGCGTAGGGGTCCGCCGGGGTGTAGTCCGCGGTCTCGGTCGCGGTGAGGTTGCGGTCGTAGCCCTGGTCGTAGACGGCGCTGGTCGCGACGCCGGACGTGGTGTCCTGTCCGCCCTGACGGGTGCCGGTGCCCTGGTCCTGCTGCCCGCTGACGCCGAAGTACTCCTTGGCGCCCTCGCGGTCGGTGCCGATCTCGTCGCTGTCCTTCGCGCTGCGCGTCGCGCGACCGGCCAGCAGGCCGAGGCCGAGGGCCGCGGCCAGGAACGCACCCGGGCGGCGGGCGGCGAAGCGGCGCACGTCGTCGACCAGGTCACCGGGCTGCTTGTCCTCGAGGGAGGAGGCCACGGACTGGACCTGCTGGTTGACGCTGCTCAGCAGGTTCTTCACGTAGTCGGACTCGGGCTTCTCCCCGCTGGCGAGCGCGTTGATCTCGTCGCTCAGGCTGCGGACGGTGCCGGCGGCACGCCCCTGCACCTGCTGGCCGAGGTCGCTCGTGATCTGGCCGACGTTGATGTCGGTCTTGAGCTGGCTCAGGAGGTCCTTCGCCTGGTCGGTGGCCTCGTTCTTGACGGCGGCCACCTGCTCCTTGGCCGTCTCCTTGACGTCCTGCCCGGCACTGGCCGCCTCGTTCTTCAGGTGGCCCGCCTCGTTCTTGGCGGCGTCCTTCTTCGACGAGGAGTCGCTCTGGGCGGCGTGGCTCGCCGTAGGGTCATAAGGGTTGTTGGTCATGATTTCGCCTTTCAGCAGATATTAATAAGGTCGCTGAGGAATGCGAGCTGCCTTCAGCTTAGGTGGAAGCTCTCGGTGAGCCAAGCTCCCCCGGGATTCCGTAACACCGTGCCGATGCCGCGGGCCGTGGGCGCGGTCCGTCACGGCGACGGGCTGCCGCCGTTGACGTTGAGCGTCTCGCCGATGACGTAGCTCGACTCGGAGGAGGCCAGGAACACGTAGGCCGGGGCGAGTTCGGTGGGCTGCCCGGCGCGCCCGAGGGGCGTCGACTGCCCGAACTCCGGCAGAGCCTCCTTCGGCTGCCCGTCGGAGACCTGGAGGGGGGTCCAGAACGGACCGGGCGCCACGGCGTTGACGCGGATGCCCTTGGGGCCCAGCTGCTGCCCGAGGCCCTTGGTGAAGTTGTTGATGGCCGCCTTGGTGGACGCGTAGTCGAGGAGGTCCGGCGACGGCTGGTAGGCCTGGATCGACGTCGTGTTGATGATCGAGGACCCCGCCGGCAGGTGGCGCAGCGCCGCCTTGGTGATCCGGAACATCGCGAGGATGTTGACCGTGAAGGTGTCGGTCAGCTGCTCGTCGCTCAGGTCCTCGAGACTCTCGACCGCGACCTGCTTGCCGGCGTTGTTGACCAGGACGTCGAGCCCGCCCAGCCCGTTCACGGCGTTCTCGACGAGGGCCCCGCAGAAGTCCTTGTCGCTCAGGTCCCCGGGAAGGAGGACGGCCGTACGACCGGCCTTCTCGATGATGCCCTTGACGACCTGCGCGTCCGGCTCCTCGTCCGGGAGGTAGTTCAGGGCGACGTCGGCGCCCTCCTTGGCGAACGCGATGGCGACGGCCGCGCCGATGCCCGAGTCCGCCCCGGTGATCAGCGCCTTCCGCCCCTCGAGACGGCCCGTGCCCCGGTAGGAGAACTCACCACGGTCGGTCTTCGGCTCGAGCTCCACGTCCAGGCCCGGCTCCGGCTGGTCCTGCTTCGGGGGCTCCACGACGGGATACCGCGTCACGGGGTTCTGGAAGGCGAGCTGGTCCGTCGACTCCTGGTCGGCGTCCTGAGAGCTGGTGTTCGTCTCTGCCATGTCCACTCCTTTCGTCGTGCACTGATGTTATGTCAGCATACTGAGTAATCGTCCCGTCCGACAGCAGTTCTCTCTGGGAGAACACGGCACGACGGCCCCGGCGTCCGGCAGGACCGCCGGGAGCCCGGGAGCGCAGCGATCCCGGACGGGCGGTCAGCCGGGGAGACGGTCGAGGAAGCCGGCCAGGGCGTCGTCGAACGCGGCCGGCTGCTCGAGGTTCGGGGTGTGGCCGGCTCCGTCGACGACGACGAGCTCCGCGCCCGGCGCGAGCTCGGCCATCCTCCGGCCTGCCCCGCCGTCGAAGACGTCGTCCGCGCCGACGACCACCAGCACGGGGATCCGGGCGCCGCGGAGCAGGTCGGTGAAGTCCCGTCGTTCGGCGCGCCCGCGCATCGCGGCCGCGGCACCCTTCGCCGGGGAGTCCTGGAGCATCGACAGGACCTCGGCGGCCACCCCGGGGAGGGACTCCACCGTGGACTCGGCCAGCATCCTGCCGAGGACGTTGCGCCCGTACGTCTGCATGCCGCCCGTGAGGATGGCGTCCGCGGTGACGTGGCGGCGCCGTCTTCCCTCGGCGTCCTCCGCCTCGGGGACCGTGTCGTTCACGACCAGCGCCCGGACCCGGTCCGGGTGCCGGTGGAGGAGCTCCATGGCGATCTGGCCCGACATCGAGAAGCCCAGCACGACAGCCTGCTCGACCTCGAGGTGGTCCAGCAGCCCGGCGACGTCGTCGGCGAACTCCTCGGTGTACACGATGCCCTCGGTGACCTCGGAGCCGCCGAAGCCGCGCAGGTCCGGGGCGACCACCCGCCAGCCCCGGCCCGCGAACACCTCGACCTGGCGGGTCCACATGCTGCGGTCGTAGGCGTGACCGTGCAGCAGCAGCAGGACAGGACCCTCCCCCCGGTCCGTGTAGGTCATGGAGATCCCGTTGATCCGGGCGGTGCCGGCCCTGACGTCGGGCATGGTGGGAGACCCCTCTCTCTCGGGTGCGGACACGACCGCCTCCAGGGTAGCGAACCGGGCCCCTGCGGGAGGGGCGCCCGCACCTCTGCCCGATCCGGTCACTCGACCACGCCGCAGGCCAGTCGCGACCCGGCGTCGCCCGTGCCGAGGGTGACCTCGTCCGGGCCGTCGGGCGCGTAGCGCTCCGGGATGTTGGCGTAGTTGTCCGGACCGGAGTGGATCATCACGGCGCTGCCGTCGTCGTCCGCGAGGTCCTGGACGGCGAACCGGTCCGTCACGGTGGTGAGGTGGCCGAGCCCGCCCTCGGTCACGTAGAGCGACGGGAGGTCTCCGGCGTGCTGCGGGTGCTCGGCCTCGTCCCCGCCGAGGTGCCCGCCGGCGGAGAGGAAGGCGCCCGTGCTGCCGGGGTCGTCCGGCGCGGCGCTGTCCGGCTCGCAGAGGCCGGTCCCGTGCACGTGCAGCCCGTAGAAGCCCGGCTCGAGACCCTGGACCTCGGCCACCACCTCGGTGCCGGCCGAGACCTCCGAGAAGCTGACGGTGCCGACGTCCCCGCCCTCGGCGTCCTGGAGGGTGGCCGTGGACCCGACTCCCGCCCCGGCCGCGGCCGACGTCTCCTCGACGACGGCCTCCTCGTCGGCCCCTGCACCGCACCCGGTCAGCGCCAGGGCCGCCGCTCCGACCAGTGCCCCTGTCAGTCCGCTCCGTCGCATCCGTCGCACAGCTTCTCCTCGTCGCCTCGGGTCCGTGCTCTCGACCATAGGCCCATGTGGGAGTGCGTTCAACGACGAGCATCTTTTGCCGGCAACACGTGCCGTTTAATGTGGGGAGCCCCCGCACACGGTGTGTGCGGGGGCTCGACCCTTCTTCGGTGTGGTCCGGCGGTGTCCTACTCTCCCACACCCT